>CAZEPH010000099.1:0-8242 GCA_964514075.1 uncultured bacterium
GAAACTGACCTGTGTGCGTCGGACTACGGTTACGCGAACAACCAGGGCTGCTTCAACCTGACCTCGTGCATCGTGCTCGACTCGAACAGCACCGTCGACACCGCCGTGATCGCAGGTGGCGTGGCGACGATCGACAACGGTACGTCGTACTGCGCGACGCCGGTTGAGCCGACGACCTGGGGCAGCATCAAGGGTCTCTACAACAAGTAGCATCTCGCCATGAGCGCGCGGCTCCGCCTCGCGCGACTGGTTGCGGGAGGGAAGCCCAGTGCTTCCCTCCCGCTTCGTTTGTGTCCGGCCCGCGCCAGCGTGAGGCTGGGCCGTTTCCTTGACATGCACTTCGAGGGCTGCGTAAGATTAACAGGAGCATAGGCCTGTTCGGCGGTATGAGTCACTGCGGGTTCTTGCTCGCCGTGGTTCGTGCGTCTCCCGTTACACAACGTGCCGTCTGCCGCGAGGATGGCTCCGCTGCCGCCGCAAGGCGTCGGAGGATGAGTGAGTCCTCTCAATCCCATATGTGAAGCCCTGCATCCATTAGAGGAGCGCATCATGAAGAAGACATTGCTTCTGGCTGTGTCCTGCATCGCACTGTCGGCGAGCCTGGCCTTCGGCCAGGGTCTGAACTTTGGCGGTCAGGCGTATCTGAGCTGGAGTCGCGATGCAACGGTTCGTGACATCACGACTGCCTGCGGCGACGTGAACCTGTACCTCAAGCTCTCGAACATCACCGAGATCAAGGGCGTCGAGTTCAAGCTGATCTGGTCCCCCGATGAGACGACGACCGGCATGGTGATGACTGGCGCGTTCTTCCCGACGAGCGTCGGAACGACGTGCACGTATCTCCTGCGCGGAACGGTCATTCAGGTCGAGGTGGAGCCGGACAACGGCAGCTCGTATGCCATCGCTGCGGCGGGCAGTGACATCACGACCGCGTGCGGTTTTGGCAACGTGGGTGTCGTCGGCCTCAACTTCGACGGTGCGCCGGGCGGCTGCGCGAACATGCCGATCAGCTTCAGCCTCGCGTACGTCAAGACGACGGACCACAACGGAATCGTCAACAACATGTCGGTGATCGGTGCTGCGACGATCCAGGGTGCAACCCCCGTCGCTCCGACCACGTGGGGTGGCGTCAAGGCTCTGTACCGCTAGACCGTCTCCCGCTCCAAGAAGCAAGAGGGGTCGCCCGAGAGGGCGGCCCCTCTTGCTTGCCGATCATCATCCGCCCAGGCTGCGTATCGCATCGCGCGCACGATCCGCCGGTTCACCGCTCGGCACCAGGACCAGGAACTGGCGATAGTGCGCGATCGCTTGCGGGCGTTGTCCGGCGTTCGAGTAGTAGACCGCCAGGTTGAAGTGCGCGCGCGGGTCGTTCGGAGCGATTTGCAGCACACGTTCCCACAAGGAGGCGGCTTCGGCGGGGCGCCCCAGTTGCGACAGGATCACCCCGAGCTCACCGAGTGCTTTCGTGTTCGCCGGGTACGCGTCCACCTCAGCCCGGAGTTCACGCGCTGCGCCAGCAATATCTCCCTGCGCTGCCGCGAGTGACCCAAGCTGGTAGTGGGCATCAGGAAACCCCGGCGCGACGCGCACTAGTTCACGGAACGTCTCCACGGCCGGCGCGACGCGCTTCGTTTCCACGTAGACGATCCCGAGATTCATCAGCGTGCGAGGATCCCCCGGACGGATCCGTTGCGCCTCGAGAAGCGCGCGCTCCGCCTCCTCATATCGCGATTGGTTGAGGTAGACGAACCCGAGATTGCCGAAGGCCTCCGCGAATTGCGGATTCAGTTCGATCGCCCGACGGTTGCAGTACACCGCTCGATCGAGATCCTGCGCCCGCACGTACGCGGACGCGAGCGCGGCCCACCCGTTGGCGTCGCTTGGTTGAACGGACAGCGCGTGGCGGTAGTACAACACCGCCTTGTCGCCATTGCCCCGCAATCGGTAGATGTTCGCCAAACGAATGAACTGCGCACCCAGCAGGTATCCGCCCGTGGAGAGCGCCTGCTCGTAGAGGCGGACGGCTTCGGTGGTGTCCTTCATGGCAATGAGGACGTCCGCATAGTTGGAATACGAGTTGCCTTCGTCCGGATCCAGATCGATGACGCGCTTCGCGTGTGCGATGGCCCGGTCCTTCTTTCCGATGGTCAGGTAGAATCGGGACAGGCTCATGTGAATGTCAATGAGATCGCCCGCGAGCCGATCGGCGCGTTCCCAGTGCGCCAGCGCGAGAGAGTCGTCGTTCGCTTCCAACGCCTCCACGCCACGCAGCAGGTGGACGTTGCAGAGAGTCATGCGACTCTCTCGATCGATCGTGCGCCGCGCTTCGTACGGCCGGATGTCCGGGAGATAGCGCCACACGTCCGAGGTGTCGCGCGGTGCGTCGAGCGGGAGCGCCTCGAAGAGCACCGCTCGTTGCGCCCACATGTGTCCTGCCAGCGTATAGTCCGGATGCGGGATGAAGTAGGAGCGCTTGCCCTGCGCGCTGGACGCGCGGACCACCGCTTCCTCGCTTCGCCAGCGGTGCTCGTCCGGGATGGTCGTTCCGACCTTGCCCTTCTCCCACAAACGGTAAGTGTCCGCGTAGATATTGCCTGCGAGGTCGCGAATCTCCAGTGCGGGGTGGTGTCCCTCCACCATTTGCAGGTACGCGGACGTGAACAGGTCGGTATCACCGAGGATGAAGAGCGTGGCCGGCCGGCGCCCGCCGTCCGTGGCCATATTGTGCAGCCCCTCGACCCACTCTCGGACCAGCCGCGACGAGTGATAGTCGTTCTCTCCCCAATTCCGAATGAGCAGAGAACCCGGCAGGAGAGAGGCGAGGACCACTACGAGGACCGGTCCAACGGGACGCGGAATCAACCGTGCCGCCGCGGCGAGAGCACACGCCAAGGGAATCGCCAGAATGACGAGAACCGGCAGGTAGTACACCCGGATGTCCGGAATGCGATACGCGGCGGTGTATCCGGCGTAGAAGAGGGTCACGAGCACCGGGACGAGCGCGAACACAGCGTGTCGCCGGACTGAGAGCGCGACGCCGGCAGCGGCGCCGACAGCGCCCGGCCAGCCGATTTCTTGCACGATCACGCGTCCCACGCTGAGGAACCGTCGGACCCAGATGGCCGACGACAACTCGACGAGGCGGAAATAGTACGTCTGGGCCCGAACGTGGAAGATGAAACGGTCCCACGAGTCCGGACGATCGAAGTTGTAAACGGGGTTCTGCTGCGCGCGGATGATCAGGTAGAAGTACAGGCACGGTCCCAGAAGCAGGAACGCCCCGAGCAGCGGTACCCACCGCCATCGGAAGGGCGCGCTCGTTCTGCGCCACAGAACGTACGCGGCGATCGCAGGAGCGGACATGCTCAGGGAAAGGTGATGGGCGAGTCCGATCCCATAGAGGAGCGCAGCGAGGAACAGACTGCGTGTGGAACCGTACTCACCCCAGCGCAGCAGGAGAAGCCACACCAACGCGAAGATCGCGCAGTTCAGGGCGTAGACCTCGGTCACCACGCATTGCGACCAGAAGCTCATCGAAAACGCCAACGTCCACGCTGCGATGCAGGAGGGAAGTAGCGCGCCGCACACGATCCGAGCGACCGCGGCCGTGAGACCGATCGCGACCGTGCCGCTGAGCGCGGACAGTAAACTGAAGCGGAAGCCGACGTCGCCGATCGGTACCAACAGCGCGAAGACGCGCCCGAATAGGGTGTAGAACGGGTAGCCGGGCGGATGGGCGATACCAAGCGTGTAGCTCGCGGTCGATAGGTCCCCAGCGTCCCAGCCCGAAATCGTCGGACTCACCGTTCGCAGGTAGACGACGAGGGTGGGGAGCGCGGCGACGAGTGCTGCTCGCATCGAAGCGGAGGACAGGAGGGCGATCGGACGTGGTGCGGTCATTGTCGGGAGTGCAAACTCCGGTGGGTGACGAAGCGGATCCGTCGACAGAACGTCGCACTCTATGGATCGGAGCCGGGACGAGTCAAGACGCCGAATCTCTTGACAGTGCATGTCCTAGATGGAACCATAGCGCCGCACGTGCAGTTTGCGCAGCGCGAGTCGCGTTCATAGCAT
Source organism: uncultured bacterium (assembly GCA_964514075.1). GTDB lineage: Bacteria > Eisenbacteria > RBG-16-71-46 > CAZEPH01 > CAZEPH01 > CAZEPH01. The sequence continues at coordinate 4,075 of CAZEPH010000099.1, forward strand.
GCAACGCGAACCGGCAATTCTGCAAACCCGGGACGTGCACCGGTCCGCGCCCGGGACACGAGGTCCCCCCAGGGCCGGAACTTCGCAGTAGCGACCCGCAATGGAGCGAGGAGACCCACTGATGCGGAAGACCTTTGTCGCGGTGTGTGCCATGGGACTGGCGGCGACGTGCCTCGCCGGGATGGCATTCGCGCAAGGAAAGAACAGCAATGCCAAGGCCTACTTGTCCTGGTCATCGTCCAACACCACAAGCACCGACCTCACGACGCCCGGTGCGGCAAACAGCTTGTTCATCCGCTTTGAGGGGGTGGAGGAATTCAAGGGCGCCGAGATCGATCTCATTTGGGATCCCATCGGCAACCTCGACACGGATGCCAACTGCTTCGCCCAGAACGGCGTGTTCCAGAGCACGAGCTCAGGCACGTCGTGCACGTATCTGAACCGGGGCACTTCCGTTCCAGTTACAACGATCGATATAAACGGCCACCACCATGTGGCGTGGGCGAGCGACACGGCCAACACGTCCTGCACGGCGGGGAACGCCGCTCGCATAATCTTCAACTTCGAAGGCTGTTTGGACGTCCCGATTGTAGGGTGCTTCAAACTCACGCAGGCGCTCATCCTCGATGGCGCGAACGCGGTCAAGACCCTGCCAATCATGGGCGAGTTCGCGACGGTGAACGGTGGGGGTGACCGCTGCGCCGGCTTGACACCGGTGGAGCCAGCCACGTGGGGGACGATCAAGTCTCTCTGGCGATAGGCGGATGCCCCGTCGGGGGCTGGCTTCGGATGCAATGTGCGGTGGCCCGGTTTCGGAACCGGGCCACTCGCTTTTCTGTATGAGCCGAAGCGTCGACCTAGCGATAATGGTCGCCTTCCTCTCTCCACCATCGAGAACCGATTCCGAATGACAACTTCCAGTGGCCGTCGAGTGCGGGTGTTCTGCGCGCTCTTCTCTGTCTGCCTGGCGACCGGCGCAGTTGCTGCAGTGCCTCGGCCGGCGAGCGTGCGCGCCGTACAGTCCGACGCGTCCGGTCTCGTTCTCGACTTTCGCTACGACTTTCCCGGGTTCGACACGCTCCGCGTGAACGGACGGGAGTTTCTCCAGATCCGCCCGGACGCCGGCGGAACGACCACTACGTGGGGACGGCCGGGAGAGGTCGCGCTCCCCGTTCTCGCGAACTTGATCGGAATCCCCGAAGGGGCATCGCTGCGTGCCACCGTACTCTCGATCGAGCGAGAGAGATTCTCATGGCCCAATCCCCTCCCGGTCCTCGAGCCCGTGCCGCTGCCCGATGGAACGGCGCGCGAGAGTCTCTCCGCCGAGCCGACACGCTTTCCCGTTCACGCGGTCGTGGAGCTGGGGGAGCCGGAGGGGCTGCGCGATCTGACGGTCGCGCCCGTGCGCTTCTTCCCCGTCTCCATCGGAGCGAACGGCGCCGGGGAGATCGTTCGGCACGCCGTCGTGCGCGTGGATTTCGGCTCGCCGGGACGCGTTCCAACCTCTGCCGGATGGCCGGCCACGGCGGATCGTCTGGCGGGTGTGTACGACGCCTCCGTGCTCAACGCGGCGCAGGCGCGCTCGTTCCTCCATGCACCACAAGCCGTGCCGTCTCTCGCGACGAACAATGCCGACACGCCGGAATGGAAGATCCTTGTCACGGCGCCCGGCCTGCTGCGGGTGACCGCAGACGCGCTGCGCTCGCGCGGTTTCCCGTCGACCGTCGCCGTGAACCAGTTGGCTCTTGCGATGCGCGACGTCACGGAGCCGAGTCTCAGCGCGGTGGAAACGCCCGTCGCGATCGACGTACGCGATGCGAACGCCAACGGGCTCTTCGACGGATCGGACGACTTCGTCTTCTTCGCCGAGGATCTGACGAGCCGCTACGGTGTGAAAGACGCGCGGCAAAATCTCACGAAGACGAACGTGTACTGGCTCACGTGGCGCACGGACGGCGGCGCGCGCATGTCGCCCGCGAACGGATGGCCCGCGATGCCATCGCCCGTCGTGCCCGCGACGTTCACGGACAGCGTACATGCGGAAGTCGACGGATGGGCGAATCGCAACACCACACGCTCCGACCCCTCACTCGAAACGCGCGACATGTACCTCTGGTACAGCATCGGGGACATCCACCCGTCGTTCGATACGGTCATTCCCGTTGGCCCGCATGCGGAGACGGGCACAGCCCGTTTCACGGCGGTCTTTCAAGGCGCGCCAGGCATCACCGGCAGTCCCATTCACCACGTTTCGCTGCGCGTCGAGAAGGGGGTAGGGAGCGCTGACACGGTGCACGTGCCCGTGTCGCCGTTCTTCGGAGAGACCCGCGTCACCGCCTCCGCCGACGTTCCCCTGAGCGTCTTCGGCGCGACTTCGCTCGGCGTGCACTACGACGCATCGAACGAAATCAACGGGTTCGTGAACGCGTACAGCCTCGCGCCGGTCGACTATTTCCACCTGACGTACCCGCACCTATATGCCGCGTCCGCCGACGTTGCGTACTTCCGCGATGGAGGGGCGCGCGGTGACGTGGAGTATCACGTCACGGGTTTCAGCGACACATCGCTCACCGTGTTCGACGTCACCAATCCGCGAGCCCCCTCCGTTCTCTCGGTCGCGCAACGCGGCGAGCAGATCCTGCAGGGACAGACCGGCACGGAGATCCGCGTGCGCTCGGTGGTCACGGGCCCGCGTGCGTACTGCGCCGCACGGCGCACCGCCCTGCCGGTCGCGTCGCTCGATCAGATCGTGGCGGACGCGCCGAGCACGTGGTTCGGCGCGCGAGGGACGATCGATTATCTCGCGATTACCCCGGACAGTTTCGTGACTGCGCTGCGGCCGCTCACGGACCTGCGACGCGCGCAGGGCTATCGTGTCGGCGTGGCGTTGCTGCAGGACGTGTTCGACGAGTTCTCCGGCGGCGTGCGGTCGGAGTACGCCATTCGGCGATGCCTCGCGGCCATTCGTCCCGCGTACGCGGTGCTGGTGGGCGACGGCAACGAGGATCAACTCGAGGCGAACCCGCTCTCGCAGCGTGCCATCATTCCCGTGCACCTGCTGCTCTACTACGGTGAGTTGATTGCGGCGGACAATTGGTACGCCGCGGTCGATAGCCTCGGCCGGCCCGGCATTGATCGAATCCCGGATATCGCGCTGGGCCGCCTTCCCGTCAGCACGGTCGCGGAGCTGGCGACCGTCGTCGAGAAGACCCTCACGTATGAAACGCGGACGAGCACAACGCCGTGGCGCGAACGCATCTTGCTGATCGCCGACGATCAGTGGTCCACCGACTACGGCTTCGGAACGAACTACGAGATACGCGGATGGGAGTTCGCATTCGAGCAGGCGCACAACACGGTGCGACTGCAACTCGAACAGGACTCTCTTCGCACGCGTCCGGTGACCGGGAAGTTCTACCTCGCGGACTCCACGAACGTCTTCCGCGACGCCTATGAAGCTCAATACGGCAGGTCACCCGAAGCCAGTCCCACCTACGATTGGGTGCAGGTGCACGTGAAGCCCACCTTCTTCGAGAAGGTCATCTCGGACTCTCTTGCGGCCGGCAGCATCGTGTACTACCAAGGGCATGCGCACCGCGGAGTCCTGACACACGAGCAGTTGCTCTACGACGTGGGCCTGCCGACGGTGTGCACCAGTTACCGCGGGCCGAATGTGTTCTGCCACGAGCGCAACTTCGGATTCCCGCACATTTTCTTCGGGTTTGCGTGTCACATGTCGGAGTTTCAGCGGCAAGGGGAGTTGAATCCGAACGTGGGCGACGCGCTCGGCGAGAAGATGGTTCTCGCACCCGGCGCCGCCGCGGTCGCGACCTACGGCAGCACCGCCTTCGAGTTCGCGTCGCCGAACGTGAATCTCGAGGTTGCCATCAACCGGGCACTCATCCTGTCCCCGCCGCGCGCAGCCGCGAACGAACCGCATACCGTGCTCGGCGCGTGGCTCGTGGCCGGTGGAGCGACCTACGCGGCCGGTCAAGGCGTGGATGACGGCCGCGCGACGCTGCGGTATCTGATCCTCGGCGATCCCGCGCTGCGAGTTGCCACCGCGCCGCCGACGCTCACCGCGACTCTCGACGGCGTTCCGGCCGTCGATGGGCAGCGCATTCGCTCGCGCAACGCCGCCGCCGCGCTGGACGTGCGACTCGAGACG
>CAZEPH010000100.1:0-8221 GCA_964514075.1 uncultured bacterium
GCCGCGGGCTCACGCCCGGCTCGTTTTCCTTCAACGTCGCGGGCGGGCGCTGCGAGCGATGCGAAGGCGAGGGCGTCGAGCAGATCGAGATGTACTGGATGGCGGACGTGACCGTGGAGTGCGCGTTGTGCGCGGGCACGCGCTTTGGCGCGGACGCACTCGCCGTGCGCTACCGCGGGCGCACGATCCACGACGTGCTCTCGCTGACGGTGGACGATGCGCTCACGTTCTTCCACGATCGACCGCGCATCGCGACCAAGCTGTGGGTGCTGCAGCGCGTCGGACTCGGGTACGTCACGCTCGGGCAGCCGGCGCCCACGCTCTCCGGCGGCGAAGCGCAGCGTTTGAAGATCGCACGCGAGCTCGCGAGTCGTCCGGCGCCCGGCGCGCTCTACATCATGGATGAACCGACCGTGGGCCTGCACATGGCCGACGTGCAGCGGCTGCTTGCGTTGTTGCACGAGTTGATCGACGAACGCGGCGCATCCGTCGTGGTGATCGAACACAACCTCGACGTGATCGCCGACGCGGATTGGGTGATCGACGTGGGGCCGGAGGGCGGTGAGGGCGGCGGGCGCATCGTGGCGGCGGGGAAGCCGGAGACAGTGATACGCGTGAAGGAGTCGCACACAGGAGCAGCACTCGTGGGGCGGTAGGGCTGTTTGCCGATTCACTGTGGGGTTGCATTGTAGGTATGACGTAGATACGATGTGATTGTGCTTGAATTGCGAATCGAGTGGGACGAGAACAAGGATCGCGCAAACCAGCGCAAGCACGGCGTGTCGTTCGATGAGGCGGCGACCGTCTTCGTCGACGAGGAGGGTCGGCTCATCGCGGATCCGGAGCACTCGGACGAAGAGGACAGATTCGTGCTGCTGGGATTGAGCGCTGCACTGCGGCTGCTTCTCGTCGTGCATTGCTATCGCAAGGACGAACTGATCCGCATAATCTCGGCCCGCAAGGCAACCCGGCACGAGCGAGCGCAGTATTTCCGAGGGTGGAAGTCATGAAGCGTCAATACGACTTTTCGCGTGCGAAACGGAATCCGTACGCCAAGATGTTGCGGAAGCAGGTCACCATTCGATTGGAGGACGCCACGATCCGCTATTTCAAAGCGATGGCGGCCGACTCAGGCATACCCTATCAAACGTTGATCAACCTCTACTTGCGCGACTGCGCCACATCCGGGAAGAAGCTCTCTCTGCGATGGCACCCGGCCGCATGAGATGTGAGGTTCACTTGATCGGGCTGTACCGGACCTCCTCCGGCGACGGCACGAACGCATGAGCGCACGTGGCGTGGTGCGTGTGTTCATCCTGGGGCTTGCTCTCAGCGCGCTCCTCCCGCACGTTGGGCGAGCGGTTGGGGGCCCCATTGGGCCCCCGCTTCAACGTTGGGCTCAAGGAGTGGTGACGGACGCGCGAACGGGTCTGCCCATCGAGGGCGTGCTTGTCATGCGTGAACCGTTTCCCGGCGGGCGATCCGCTGCGCGGGATTGGTTGGCGCGCAGTTCGACACGGCCGAACGAACCGATGCCTTCCGGGCTGACCCTATCGGACAGGAGCGGGAGATATTGGCTTGAACTGGACGGGAAGTCCTCAACGCTCGTATCCGTGCGCGATCGCGAACAGTATCTTCTCGCATTTCTACGCGAGGGCTACGCGGACTCGAGCGCATGGTGGCCGCGCATCAACGCACCCGAAACATCGTGGATCATTGACATGCGCTTGAAGCCTCTCCGTGTACATCATCGAATGCGCAGGTCGGGTTAGAAACTCACGCCGATCGCCACGTAGTCGAAGATGTAGTCGCTCGGCACCGTCCAGCGCGTCTCGACGTACGGATGCAACACGTCCACGCCCGGCAAACGCGCGCCGAGCCAGACGTGGCCTTTCGCCGACGTATCCGTCTTCGTGAGCAACCGCACGTCGGGGATCGTGACGCGATTGCGCAGCACGTGACCGCCGACGCCTGCGGCAACGTACGGCACGACGAGCGACGTACGCGGCGTCACCTCGTGACGCACGATCGCATACAGCGACAACGCGACGAGCGACACATTGTCGCGCGACGCGCCGGACACCTCGCCGCCGATGAACACGTTCTGCAACTCGCCGGTCCGCACGGGGGCCTCGATGCGCGCCGCGTACATCGTGTCGAAGAACCCGCGCGACTTCCACAGGCCGCCGCGCACGGCCTGCGCGGACGCCGCGCCCGGCACGCACGCAAGGAGCAGCGCCAGCGCCGCGCACCTAGAAAATCTGGACATCTCCTTCCACCGCCGTGAAGGTGCCCGCCTTGAAGTACACGCGATAGTCGCCGCGCGGTACGGGTGTGCCGTCCGCCTCGGTCAAATCCCAGAGAACGGTGTTCGAATGCACCGGCGTCGTGTCGCGGAGCAACGTGCGCACGACGGCGCCGCGCGTGTTGTACACGAGGAGTGTGATGTCCGTGTCGCCCACGCCCGGGACGAAGTACGTGAGCGTGATGGGATCACCGACCGTTTGGTTGATGTCCGTGCAGAGGAACAGCGCGGACTCATCGCCCTTGGTGCCGCAGTCGGTGGTGAGCAGCGTGGCAGGCGTGGTGGTGAAGAACGGAAGCGGGTCGAGGAGCGTCGTGTTGACGCACCCGGCGCACGCGAGGAGCAGCATCGCGGCGATTACCACGCGGCGGGGCGTTCCCCCTTGCCGCACGCGTTCGAACTCCCTATCGTTGCCCATTCGCATCAAACGCTACAGTCGCAGGGGAGGAGTGTCAATTGCCGGCGCACCGCGTCGTCGTCACGGGGGGAGCGGGGTACATCGGCAGCGTGGTCGTCGAGCAGTTGCTCGCGCGCGGCGCCGAGGTGGTGATCGTCGACAACCTGTCCAAGGGACACCGTGAGAGCGTTCCGGCGGGCGTGCCACTCCACGTGCTGGACATTCACGACGTCGACGCGCTCGCGCCGTTGCTCGCGGGCGCCGACGGCGTGATCCACCTGGCGGCGGAGAGTCTGGTGGGCGAGTCGATGGACAAGCCCGTGAAGTACTTCCACGCGAACGTGAGCGCCACGGTCGCCGTGCTCGCGGCGATGGAGCGCGCGGGGGTGCCGCGCATCGTGTTCTCGTCGACCGCCGCCACGTACGGTGATCCCGAGTCCACGCCTATCCGTGAAGACCAAGGCGAGCGCCCGCTCAACCCATACGGTGACTCCAAACTCGCGGCGGAACGCGCGATCGATTGGACGGCGCGCACGGGATCGATCGGCTACGTGACGCTGCGCTACTTCAATGCGGCCGGTGCGACCGCGCGATGCGGCGAAGACCACGATCCCGAGACCCATCTCATTCCGATCGTGCTCCGCGCGGCGTTCCGCGGCGACAAGCCGGTGCCGGTGTTCGGTGCGGACTACCCCACGCCCGACGGCACGTGCGTGCGCGACTACGTGCACGTGGAAGACATCGCCGCCGCGCACTTGATCGCGCTCGACACGCTACACGCGGGCGACCGCATCACCGTGAACATCGGCTCGTGGACCGGCACGTCGGTGCGCGAGTTGATCGACGTGGCACGGCGCGTGACGGGGCGCGCGATTCCGAGCGTGGACGTGGCGCGACGCGCGGGCGATCCGCCGAGCCTTGTCGCGTCAGGCGATCGGGCGCGCGAGCTTCTCGGCTTTACGCCCGCCCGTCGCGACGTGGCGGACATCATCGAGTCCGCGTGGAAGTGGACGCTCGCGCACCCGAACGGCTACGCATGACGCTGCACCGTCTGCCGCGCGAACGGCTGGACGCGCTCGCGTCCGCGTGGCGCGGCGCGCGCATCGCGGTGATCGGCGACGTGATGAGCGATCGCTACCTCTGGGGCACTGTGACGCGCGTCTCGCCGGAAGCGCCCGTGCCGATCGTGGAGATCTCCGCGGAGAACACGCGCCCGGGCGGCGCGGCGAACGTCGCGCGCACGATTGCGGGATTAGGCGGCGACGCACACGTCGTGGGCGTCGTCGGCGACGACGCGGCGGGCGAAGCGTTCCTCGCGGCGATGCTCGCGACGGGTCTCGCGACCGACGGCATCGTCGCCGACCCGTCGCGCCCCACCACGGTGAAGACGCGCATCATCGCGCACAACCAGCACCTCGTGCGCGCGGATCGCGAGAGCCGCGCACCGCTGGCGCACGCGGTGCGCGCGCGTGTTCTGGCCGCGGCGCGCACGGCGATGCGCGGCGCGCGCGCCGTCGTGCTCTCCGACTACGGCAAAGGCGTATTCACGAGCGAACTGCTCGCCGCCGTCCTGGCCGACGCGGCGCACGCCGCGCTTCCCGTGTTCGTCGACCCGAAGGACTCGCTGGCGCTCCTGTTCGAGCATCACCCCGTGAGCGTCGTGTCGCTCAACGAAACGCGCGCCGCGCATGTGAGCGGACGTGGCGTGACGGACGAGAGCGTGGAGGACATCGGACGCACCCTGCGCGAGCGCATCGGGTGCGACGCGCTCATCTTGACGCGCGGCGCGCGGGGTCTGTGCGTGATCGATCGAGATGCCGCGCCCGTGCACATCGGCACCGTCGCGCGCGCCGTGTACGACGTGACGGGAGCCGGCGACACCGTTGTGGCGACGACCGCGCTCGCGGTGGCCGCGGGCGCGACGTACCGCGAAGCGGCGACGATGGCGAACCACGCGGCGGGGCTCGTGGTCGCGGAAATCGGGACGGCCGCGGTGAATCTCACCGCACTGCTGGATGCTTGCACGGCGGGCGCCGTCGCGCACGCGGGCGACGGCGCGGTGCAGGGCGCGCTCGCGGATCACTTCGCGCGTCACGCGCGCACGGGGCGCCCTCGTGCATAGAGCGGGACGCGTGGTCACGCTCGACGACGCGTGTGCGCGCCGCGTCGCCGCGCGGCAAGCCGGCGAGACCGTCGTCTTCACGAACGGCTGCTTCGACATTCTGCACGCCGGCCACGTGACGCTGCTCGACGACGCGCGCGCGATGGGCGACGTGCTCATCGTCGGTCTCAACTCGGATGACAGCGTGCGGCGGCTCAAGGGCGCATCGCGTCCGCTCGTGCCGGAGGAGCAACGCGCGCGCGTGCTGTGCGCGCTGCGCGCCGTCGACATGGTGGTCGTCTTCGACGAGGACACGCCCGCGCGCGTGATCGAAGCGCTCGTTCCCGACGTGTTGGTGAAGGGCGGCGACTACACACCGGACGACGTCGTGGGACGCGACGTCGTCGAAGCGCATGGAGGTCGCGTGGCGATCGTGCCGCTCGTTCCGTCGGTGTCGACGACGGAGATCGCCGCCCGCGTGACCCGCTGATGGCTCTCGTCCGGCTCGGGTCCATCGCGAAGGCGTTCTCCGGCGAGCCGGTGCTCACGGACTGCTCGCTGCGCATCGCGCACGGCGACAAGATCGCGCTCATCGGCCCGAACGGCGCGGGCAAGACGACGCTGCTCAAGATCATCACCGGCGAGATGGAGCCGGACTCCGGCTCGGTGGGACGCGCGACGAGCGTGCGCATCGGCCTCGCACGGCAGCAGACGCTGCTCGAAGCGAACGATCCCACGCCGCTGTGGGACGCGCTTCTCTCCGCGGCGGATCACGTGACCGCGCTGGAGGAGCGGCAAGCGGAGTTGCTCGCGGAGATCGAGCGCTTGTCCGTCGGCGGTCAGGACTCCGAAGAGCTGACGGACCTGCTCGAAGAGTACGGTCACGTGCAGGAACGCTATCACGCGCTCGAAGGCTACTCGCTCGAAGCGCGTGCGCGCGCCGTGCTCGACGGACTCGGCTTTGCGCAGACGGACTACGACCGCCCCCTCGCGCAGTTCAGCGGCGGGCAGCGCGGGCGCGCGTCGCTCGCGCGGTTGCTTCTCACCGAGCCGGACCTGCTCCTGCTCGACGAGCCGACGAATCACTTGGACATCGATGCGGTGGAGTGGCTCGAGGAGTTCGTGGCGGCGTTGCCGGAAGCGGTGCTGATCGTCTCGCACGACCGGCGCTTCTTGGATCGGACGGTGAAGCAGGTCGCGGCGCTGGAACGCGGCGAGCTGCGCACGTACTCCGGCAACTACACGGAGTACCGCGAGAAGCGCGCGATGGAGCTGGAGGTGCAACGCCGCGCGTACGAGCAGCAGCGTGCGGAGATCGCGCGGCAGGAGGAGTTCATTCGCCGCAACATCGCCGGGCAGAAGACCAAGCAGGCGCAATCGCGGCGGAAGCAGCTCGCGCGGCTGGAGCGCGTCGAGCGCCCCATCAGCGAAGTCGCATCGATGAAGCTGAGCCTGGATCCCCCGCAGCCGACGTCGGATGTCGTCCTGCGCGTGAAGCGCGTGGCGAAGTCGTACGACGACCCCGACATGCCGGGCGGCAAGCGGCGCGTGCTCTCGGACGTGGAGTTCGCGGTGAAGCGCGGCGATCGCGTCGGCATCGTCGGACCGAACGGGTCGGGAAAGTCGACGCTCATTCGTTTGCTCGCGGGCGAAGCTGAACCCGACAGCGGCACGATCGCGTGGGGCAGCGGCGTGCGTCTCGGCTTCTACGATCAAGACCACCAAAACCTCAAGCCCGGGCAGTCCATTCTCGACTGTGTGTGGGAGATCGAACGTCTCGCGATGGAAGAGGAGATGCGTTCGTATCTCGGACGGTTCCTCTTCACGGGCGAGGAGGTGTTTCGCCGCGTCGACGTGATCTCCGGTGGTGAGCGCGGGCGTGCGTCGCTCGCGCGATTGCTCCTCACGCGTCCCAACGTGCTGCTGCTCGACGAGCCGACGAACCACTTGGACATTGCGTCGCGCTCCGCTCTCGAAGATGCGCTGGCGGAATATCCCGGCACCGTGATCGTCGTCTCGCACGACCGGTACTTTCTCGATCGCATCGTGGAGAACGTGCTCGTGCTCGGACACGGGCCGGCGCAGTGGGTGATCGGCACGTACTCGGACTACCGCGCGAAGCTCGCGGCGGGGAAGCTGGATCAGGCGCCGGCCCGCGAGGTGGAGGCGCCGCGCGCGCCGGCGCCCGCGCCGGTCCGTTCCACGACTGTGCCTCCACCCGCCGCGCGCGAACTCACGCGCGAAGAGAAAAAAGCACGCGACGCCGAACGCCGCCGCGCGCAGCGCGAGTTGGAGACGGCGGAGAAGGACGTTGCGAAGTACGAGGAGTCGCTTCGCGCGCTCTCGGCGCAGCTCTCCGCGGCGAACTCCGACGCCGATGGCTACGCGCGGATCGTGGAGTTGTCGAAGCAATACGAGGAAGTGGAAGCGCACCTTGCGCGTGCGATGCAGCGATGGGAGGCGGCATCCGCGTCGGCGGAGTCTGCCGTGTGATGGTGTGGGCGACGATCGCGCGGTCCGTCACGTGCGTGGCGCGCACCTTCTCGACGCACGCGGCGTAGCTTGCCCCGGCCACGGAGCGATGCGACCCTCGCGCGCATGTACTTCCTCCGCCCCGACCGCTTAGGCTGGAGAACGTGGACGCCGCACGATCGCGCGCTGGCGCTGTTGTTGTGGAACGACCCAGACGTCATGCGCCTTCTCGGCGGCCCCTTCGGAGAGGACAAGGTCGACGCGCGATTGGCAGTCGAAGCGCACAACCTGCTGACGCATCGCGTGCAGGACTGGCCGGTGTTCGCACTAACAGACGGCGCGCATGTGGGCGTGTGCGGACTCAAACCGTACCGGCCGGAGCAGAGCGTGTTCGAACTCGGCTTCCATCTGCACCGCGCCGATTGGAACGGCGGCTACGCGACCGAAGCGGCGCGCGCGGTGATCGCGTATGCACGCGACACGCTCGGCGTGGGTGAACTCTTCGCAGGGCATCATCCGGAGAACACCGCTTCGCGCCGCGTTCTGGAGAAGCTCGGATTCCGCTACGCATACGACGAGTTCTACGCGCCCACGGGCCTCGCGCACCCGGGTTACACCCTCACCGTCGCGCCGCAATAATCTAGTTGACTCCCGCGCGCCGGTGCCGATACTCCACCGCGTCGCTGATGTCGGGGCTCTGCGAAGGTGCCACGCTGCTCTCTGCGGCGTGGTTTCTCTGCTGGGTCCTCAAAATTGAAGCCTGAGCACAGACGTCCCCGTTCAGCCGGTTGAAAGGAACACACGTGGCACAAGGTACCGTGAAGTGGTTCAACGACACCAAGGGATTCGGCTTCATCTCCCAACCGGGCGGTGAGGATGTCTTCGTGCACCACAGCGCAATCCAAGCGCAGGGTTTCCGGACCCTCGCAGAAGGTGCGCGCGTGGA
>CAZEPH010000101.1:0-8212 GCA_964514075.1 uncultured bacterium
CATCGCGTCCGCCTCGCTGCGCGCACGTGGACGGACGTGGACGATGCACTCCACGGCGGCCCCCACGCGAGGCCCGCGCGCGCGGCCGCCCTTGCGGCCCGCGCACGGGCCGCGGCTGCCACCGCCGCGCCGGGCGCGCTCGCGCCGCGCGCACGCACGTCGGTGCGTGCCTGGGCGCGCGTGGTGCGTCGCGCGCCGCGCGCCGCGCGGTACGCGAGCGTCACACGTGCGCCGTGGTTGGTCGGTGCCGAGCACGTATGGCGCGCCGTCTGCACCGACGCGCGCGCGGAGGACGCGGCGCGCGCCCGCGCCGCATGGGCGAGCCTGCGTGGCTAGCCCGCCGCCGCTGACGATCGTGTGCATCGTGGATGCACTCGGCGACGCGCTCGTGCGCGCGCACGACGTCTTGCCAGAGATGCCCGTGCGTCGCGCGCTGCGCACCGTGCTGGGCTACTCCTCCGCCGCGATTCCCTCGCTCCTGTCCGGCGTGACGCCCGCAGCCCACGGGCACTGGTCGATGTACCGGCGCGCGCGGGGCGACTCGCCCCTGCGCGCGCTGACGCTTCCGCTGCGCGCGGCTGCGCGCTTGCCGCGGGGTCGCGAGTGGGTGCGCCGTCGCACCGCGCAGTGGCTGACGCGGACGCGGCGCGTGCGCGGGTACTTCTCGCTGTACGAGGTCCCGCTGAATCTCCTGCCGGAGTTCGATCTCGTGGAACGCGACGACCTCTTTGCGCCCGGCGGCTTGGGCACGATCCCGACGCTCTTCGATCACCTCTCACAGCGCCGACTCCCGTACCGTGTGTGGTCGTGGCGCGACGATCCGCGCACGGCCGTGACCCAAGCGATCGACTGCGCGCGCGATCCGCGTCTGCGCGCGCTCGTTGTCTATCGTGCGGACCTGGATGCGACGATGCACGAACACAGCGTTGCGAGCGGTGCCACCGCGCAACTGCTGCGCGGCATCGAAGCCGACGTGCGCGCGCTCCGCGATGCGGCCCCCGATCGCGACGTGACGCTCTTCGTCATGTCGGATCACGGCATGGCCGATGCGCCGCACCTGCACGACATCGAGTCGCTCGTGGCTCCCGCGATCACGCGCGACGTCCTCCCGTTCTTCGACTCCACGATGGCGCGCTTCTGGTGCGCGACCGATCGCGCGCGGGCCGCGGTGTGCGAGGCGCTCACCCGCGCAGCGGTCGGGCGGATCGTCTCCGACGACGAACTGCGTGCGCTCGGCGTGCTCTTCGCCGACCGTTCGTACGGCGACGTCATCTTCCTCCTTCCCGAGGGGCACCAGATCGCGCCGAGTTTCATGGGACGGCACGCGCCGCGTGCGATGCACGGCTACCACCCCGACGATCCGTCCATGGACGCGTGCTGGCTGACGACGGGACCCGGCCGGGAGGCGCGATCGATCCTCGACGCGCTCCCGGCGATCCTGCAGACGCTGGACGTCCCCGCGTGAGCGGCGCTGCGCGCCTGGGCGGCGCCGCCGCGTGGACGATGGCCTCGCGCGTCGTACGCTTCCTCACGGGCATCGCGCTGTCGATCGTCGTGGTGCGCGGACTGGGGCCGGACGACTACGGGCGTCTCGTCGTCGTGCGCACGATCCTCGCGTTCGTCTCGGTGCTGTGCTACGGCGGTTTGGGCCAAGCGGTGTTGCGCTTTCTGCCGGAACGCGCCGCGCACGGGGACATCGCGGGCGCACGGCGGTTGCTCGCCTTCGCCGTGCTCACGCAGGCCGGCGTGTGGCTCCTCGTCTCGCTGCTCGTGCCGTGGATCATCGAACCGATCGACCGCGCCGCACGCGTCGAGGTGGGGAGCGTGCTCGCGGTGGGGTGCGCGCTGCTCGCCGCGGATCTCGCCGTGACGGTGCTGCACCAAGCGGTGACGGCCTGGTACGAACTCCGCGCGTACAGCGTGGCGACGAGCGCGGCGGGCGTGGTGCTCGTGGCCGGTACGTGGCTCGCGCTGCGCGCAGGTTTCGGCGTGATCGGAGTGCTCGCGGTGAGCGCGGCGGCGAACGCGGCGATCGCCGTCGTGCTCCTGATCACGCTGCGCCGCGTCCTGCGGCGCGCGGAAGACACCGCGGCGCCTGTACGCGACGATGCACCGTCGCTCACGCTCGGGCGTGTGTTGCGGTACTCGCTCCCGTTCACCGCGATCGGCGTGCTCAACCTGATCGTGTGGCGGCAGTCCGAAACGATCCTCCTCGGACACTTCCGCGGCGCGCGCGACGCCGGTATCTACGATCTCGCGTATCGCACGCCGCAGCAGATCCTCGAGTTCATCCCGGCCACGCTGTGGCCGCTGGTGATGGCGGGGATCTCCGAAGCGTACACGCGCGACGCACAGTCGCTCGGTCGCACGATTCGCACGTATTACACGTTCCTCTTCGCGCTGGTCCCGCCGATCGCTCTCGCGGGGGCGGTCGTGTCGGCGCCGGCCGTGCCGATCCTCTTCGGGGACGAGATGCGCCTCGCCGGTCCCTACGCCGCCGCGTTCTTCGTGCTGTTCGCCGTGTCGTTCCTCGGCACGCCGCTGTCGATGGGGCTCTACGTCCTCGAGCGCACGTCGTTCATGCTGCTCGTCTATGCCGTCCAAGCCATCGTCAGCGTGGGACTGGACCTTCTCTTGATCCCGCGCTGGGGTATCCTCGGCGCCGTGATTCCCGTGAGCGTCGTGGTGTGCTGCGCACCGCTCGTGTACGGTGTGGCGCTTTCGCGGCGGATCGGGACGATTCCGGTGCCGTGGCGTTTCATCGCTCGGTCCACGCTGGCGCACGCGGGGTGGCTGCTTCTCGCGCCGCTCGCGCTGCGCGCACACAGCGTTGCGCACCTGACCGTGACCCTACTGGGAGGAGTCGTGCTGTCGATCCTTGGTGTGCGCCTCCTGCGCGTGGTGGGTCCGGAGCAAGTCGCTCTGCTCGCGCGCGCGCGCGTTCCGCATCGTGCGCTGTGGACGCGCGTCCTCGGCGTGCAGTGGCCCGCGGAGACCGGGCGATGAGCGACGTTCTCCTGATCGTGCCCGCCTTCAACGAGGAAGCATCGCTACCGCACACGCTGGCCGAAGTCCGCCGCGTGGCACCGTGGGCGGATGTCGTCGTGGTGGACGATCACTCGCGCGATACGACGATCCGCGTCGCGCGCGCGGCCGAGGTTCCGGTGATTCCGCTCCCGTTCAACCTCGGCGTCGGCGGCGCGCTGCAGGCGGGTTTCGCCTACGCTCTCGCGCACGGCTATGCGATCGGCGTGCAGTTCGATGCGGACGGGCAACACGACCCCGCGTATCTCGAACGCGTCGTCGCACCGGTGCGCGCGCGTTCCGCGGACGTGAGCATCGGATCGCGCTACGTCACGACGAGCGCGTACAAAGCGCCGTTCGCACGCCGCATGGGAATGCGCATCTTCTCCGCGCTGGCGTCGGCGATGACGGGTCAACGCATCGCCGACACGACGTCTGGATTGCGCGCGTACGCGCGCAGCGTAATGGCGTTCTGCCTGGACGAACTCCCGCACGACTTCCCGGACGCGCCGCTGCTCATTCTGCTGCATCGTGCCGGCTTCCGGCTCACGGAAGTGCCCGTCGAAATGCGGGAGCGCATCGCGGGGGAGTCGTTCTACACGATGACGCGGTCGCTCTACTACCCGTTCAAAGTCACGCTGGCGTCGCTCGTTGTGCGATTGCGGTCGCGCTCGAGCCTGCCGACGAAGCAGGAGGACGTATGACGCAATCGCAGGTCATCGCGCTCGCGGTCGCCGTGGGTCTCGCGGCGGGCGTGTTGGAGTTGGTCCGCCGCCGCCGTCTCTCCGAGGAGTACTCGATGCTGTGGCTCCTTGCGACGCTCGGCATCGCGGGGCTCGGCGTGTGGACGGGACTCCTGCATGCGCTCACGCATGCGATGGGAGCGATGTACGACACGTCCGTCGTGTTCTTCTTCGGGATCATGTTCGCGCTGGCCGTGTCGCTTGCGCTGTGCGTGCGGCTCACGCACCTCACGCGGCAGACGCGGCGTCTCGCGCAGGAAGTGGCCGTGTTGCGCGCGGCCCTCGACGACGGAGAGCGCCGCCCGCGCGCGTGATGACGACGCCCGTGCACGTCGTGCAAGCGGTCGCCGTGCTCGCCGCCGCCGGATGGAGCGCGGCGCGTCTGGCGTCCCGTCCGCAATCGCCGGGCGCATGGCTCGTCGGGTGCGCTCTCGTGCCCGTCGTGCTCGGCGTGCCGTCCGGACTTGTGCGACTCGCCGGCTGGTCCGCGGATGCGGGCGCGGCCGCGACGGCGCTGGTGATCGCTGCGCTGCTGGTGGCCGCCGTGGCGCGCGAGCGTCACGCGCACGCGGCGTCCGCCGAGACGGGGGTGTCGCTCGCGAGCGCGGTGCCCGTTGCCCTCGGTGCGGCGGCCGTCGTCGCCCTCGCGTACGCCGTCAACCCGATTCTCGCTCTGCACAGCGACGCGTGGTTCCACGCGGCGGTCGTCGCCCGCGTGCACGACGTCGGCGTGCCGCCGCTGGATCCCTACTACGCGGGTCTGCGGCTTCTGTACTTCTGGTTCTTCCACGTCTACATCGACGCCGTGTCCACGTTGAGCGGCCTCGATGCGTTCGGCGTCATGGCCGTCTCGAACGTGGCGGCGATCGCGCTCTTCGTGCTGGCCGTGTCCGACGTCGCGCGTGTGATGGGCGGTGGTCCGCGCACGATTCGCGCGGCGGCGATTCTCTCCGTGCTCGGCGTCAATCCCGCCGGATGGATCTTTCTCGTGACGCGCGCCGCGGTGGGGGAGACGCACGGATGGGACG
Source organism: uncultured bacterium (assembly GCA_964514075.1). Lineage (GTDB taxonomy): Bacteria > Eisenbacteria > RBG-16-71-46 > CAZEPH01 > CAZEPH01 > CAZEPH01. Next base: position 4,796 of record CAZEPH010000101.1, read on the forward strand.
AGATCACGCAGAGCGTTCTCGGCGGCGCGAGCATCCTCCCCGCGCTGGGCTGGCACTACACCGGGAGCCTCTCGTTCTGGCCGGACAAGTTCTTCGTCGGGACGGCTTTCTCGCTCGCGCTCGTGCCGATGGTGCTCGTGGCCGGTTTGGCGCTGCGAGCCGTGCGCGACGGTGACGGATCGGTGCGCACCGCATGCGAATGCGGCGGGCTCGCGCTCGTGCTCGCGATGCTGCACAGCGTGCTCGCTCTCGCGTCGATCGCCGCGCTGACCTCCGCGATGGCCGTCGCGTGGCGGCGCGCGCCGCACGCGCGGCGGGCGGCGGTGGCGGTCTTCCTCGGCGCGTCCGCCGGGGTTGCCCTGACCTCGCTGTACTTGTACTTTCTGCTCGCTGGAAAGGAACGCAGTCCCGTCGAAAACCCGCGTCTGGACGTGGAGAACCTCTGGACGGGTGCGGCCGCGGGCGCGCTCTTGTGGGTTTGCCTCCTCGCAGGCTGGATCCGACGGGCGCGCCGCGGGGGGGCATCCGCCGGCGAACGCGCCGCGTGGAGCAGCGCGATCGCGTGGCTCGCCGGCGCCGCGGTTCTCGCGGCGGTGTGTCCGCTGCCCGGACCGAACGAGAACAAGTTCTTGTACCCGATCCTCGCTCTCGCCGCGGCGCTTGCGGCTCCGGGCGCAGTGTGGCTGTATGCGCGAGCGGCTCGGGCAGTGGGAACGCTCGCAGCGGTCGTACTCGCCGGTGCGATCCTCGCACCCACGTGCGCGATCGGTCTCGCAGCGTTCGTGCTGGATGCGGGAGCATTTGCACCCGCTTCGCTGGATCCGACGGCAACGGAACGCGCGGCCTACGCCTGGATCGCGCACGCGACGCCGCGCGATGCCATCGTGCTGGACGCCGGGGGGAGGCGCGATGCACTGGTCTACGCGCGGCGCGATCTCCTGTGGGGCGGCAGCGTCTACGCCGATCAATGGGGATACCCGCGCGCGGAGATCGCGCGGCGCCGCGAGGCGCTCGATCACATCTTCGCCGGAGGTCTCACGGCCGAGGACGAGGCGTTCCTGCGATCGTTCCAGCGTCCGGTGATCGCCCTCTCGCGCGCAACGGGACCGCAGGCCGCGGGAACGGACCTCGTGGAGTTGTATCGCAACGCCGATATCGTGATTCACGCGGTCGCAGGGACGATCGCCGGCCGAACGCCGTAGGGAGGGAACTCGTGCATCGCGGTCACACAATCAGCGTCGTCATTCCGTGCTACAACGAAGAAGACGGCGTGCGTTCCGTGCTGCAGGAGATACCGTCCTGCGTCGACGAGGTCGTGGTCGTCGACAACAACTCCACCGATCGCACCGCGGAGGTGGCGCGTTCACTCGGCGCGCGCGTCGTGCACGAGACGCGCAAGGGCTACGGCGCCGCGTACAAGGCCGGCATCCCCGCGGCGACGCAGGACGTCATCGTCACGCTCGACGGCGACGGCAGCTACCCGGCGGATGCCATCGCGGAATTGGTGGACACGCTCGTGGATCGCAACCTGGACTTTCTCTCCGCGTCGCGCTTTCCGCTGAAACGCAGCACGAGCATGAACCCGACGAACCAGATCGGGAACTTCGTGCTCACCGTTGCGACGATGGTTCTCTACGGCGTCCCCGTGAAGGACTCGCAGTCGGGCATGTGGATCTTCAAGCGCGCGGTGTGGCCGCTCTTGTTCGTGCACTCCGACGGCATGCCGTTCAGCGAGGAGATCAAGATCGAAGCGATCCGCCACCCGCGCGTGCGTTTCGGGGAGTGCCATATCGACTACCGTGAGCGCATCGGCGAGGTGAAGCTAAACAAGTGGCGCGATGGGTTCGCGAACCTCGCGTTTCTCGTGACCAAGCGATTCGAACGGAGGCCGTCCGCGACATGAAGAACCTCCTGCTCGTAGTGTGTGCGATTCTCTTCAACGTGAGCGGACAGCTTCTGCTCAAGACCGGCATGAACCAGGTCGGGCAGATCGGACTCAGCGGCGCGGGATTGCTGCAGGGATTCCTGCGCGTAGCCGGCACGCCGCTCGTGCTGGCCGGGCTCGCCATGTACGTCGCGAGCGCGGCGGTGTGGATCGTCTTGCTGTCACGCGTGAACCTCTCGTGGGCGTACCCGCTCGTGAGCGTCTCCCCCGCGATCACGGCGGTGTTCGCCTCGCTCGTCCTCGGCGAGAAGTTCTCGATGACGCGCATGATCGGCACGCTGATCATCTGCGCGGGCGTGGCGGTGGTCGCGCGGACGCCGTCGACCAACGCGGGGCAGTGATCCCGGCGATTGCCCTCGTCGTCGGCGCGCGCCCGAATTTCATGAAGGCCGCGCCCATCTTGCGCGGCCTGTCCCGTCACGCACACGTGCGGCCGTTGTTGATCCACACAGGGCAGCATTACGACGCCGCAATGAGCGATCGCTTCTTCACCGACCTGGCGCTGCCGCCGCCGGACGTCTCGCTCGGCATCGGCGGGGGAGGGCACGCGGAACAAACCGCACGGCTCCTCGTGGCGTTGGATGACACGCTTGCCACGCATCGCCCCGCTCTCGTGGTTGTCGTCGGTGACGTGAACTCCACGCTGGCCGGGGCGCTGGCCGCGACGCAGCGACGCATTCCCGTCGCGCACGTGGAGGCGGGCCTCCGGAGCGGCGATCGCCGGATGCCGGAGGAAGTGAACCGGGTCGTCACCGATGCGCTCGCGCAGCGGTTGTACACGCCGACACGCAGCGCCGGGGACACGCTCCGCGCCGAAGGGCACGCGGAAGACGCGATCCGCTTCGTGGGAAACGTGATGATCGACAGCCTCATCGCGGTGCAGTCGCGCATCGAGGAGGCTGCGGTCACCCCGGAGATTCTCGACGCGGCGACGGACGGCTTTGTGCTCACGCTGCATCGCCCCGCAAACGTGGACGACGCGGACACGCTGTTGTCTCTGCTGCACACGATCGCGGACGCCGCCGGCGGGCGCCGCATCGTCTTTCCCGCGCACCCGCGCACGCGCGCCGTTCTGGAGCGCGCGCCCGGTGCTCGTCCCGCCGCGGTGCTCCTGTGCGAACCGCTCGCGTACACCGCGTTTCTGCGCGTGCTGCGGCGTGCGCGTGCAGCGATCACAGACTCGGGCGGCGTGCAGGAGGAAACGACGCACCTCGGCATCCGCTGTTTGACGCTCCGCGACACCACCGAACGCCCGATGACCGTGACGGCGGGGACGAACATCCTCGTGGGAACGGAGTCGCGCGCCATCGATGCGGCGGTGCGCGCGGCCGCCGGCACCGCGTCGGCGCCCTCGCCCGCGGCCATCGAATTGTGGGACGGGCACGCCGGCGAGCGCCTCGCGGACGACCTGGCGTCGTGGGCGTGCACGAGGGCGTCGTGAGCGCCGACGTCCGTGCAGCAGGTGTTGCGCT
>CAZEPH010000102.1:0-8210 GCA_964514075.1 uncultured bacterium
GCGACCAGGAGACCCTCGTTTCAGGGCGCGTTCACCGATCTGGACAACGACGGCGACGCCGACCTGTACATCGCGACGGACAAGTTGCGCGGCAACCTGCTGTATCGCAACAACGGCGACGGCACGTTCACGGACGCATCGGTCGAGAGCGGTGCCGGCGTCGCGATGAACGGCATGTGCGTCGCATCGGGCGATTACGACAACGACGGTGCGATCGACCTGTTCGTCACGAACACGCCGGAAGGACACGTGCTCCTGCACAACGCGGGCGACGGCACCTTCACCGACGTGTCGCGCGATGTGGCGGACTTCACCGGACGCGTCGGGTGGGGAGCCGTCTGGATGGACTGCGACAACGACGGGTGGAACGACCTCTACGTCGCGAACTACGGGCGCGGCGGATGGGGCACGGTGCGCAACGGCGCTCTGGAGCGCGATCAGCTGTTCCTGAACGTGGAGGCGGCGTCGTTCGCGGATATCTCGCTGGAAGCCGCGTGCGCGGACGGAGCGAACAGCTTCGGCGCGGCGAGCGGCGACGTCGACGGGGACGGCGCGATGGACGTGCTCATCACGAACGATCACGATCCGCCCGCCTTGCACCGCAACGACGGACCGGTGAGGCGGTGGCTCGCGCTGCGCCTCGCCGGCGTGGCGAGCAACGCGGCCGCGATCGGCGCGCGCGTGGACGTGTATGCGGGTGCGCGGCGCTTCGTGCGCGAGGTGCAAAGCGGCGCGAGTTATCTGAGTCACAGCTCGCTCGAGGTGCTGGTCGGCGTGGATGCCGCCGAGCGCGCGGACAGCGTGTGCATCCGGTGGCCGAACGGCGCACGCGAGGTGCTGCGCGATGTGGCGACGAACGTTCGCTACTGGGTCGTGGAAGGACACGGCGTCGCGCATGGCGCGGTGCCTCTCGCGCACGCACTGACCGAAGCCGGCGGCGTTCCCGCTCTCGCGTGGACCGCCGCGGTGGAGCCGGGGACGTCGCACTGGCTCGTCGACCGCCTGCGCGCAGACGATGAACCCGTTCGCGTCGCGGAGATGCGCCTCGTCGGGCGATCGTCCGAGTGGGTGGACCTGGCCGCGCTCGATCTCCCGCGCGGCACGTATCGCTACGTCGTGAGCGTCCGCGACGCGCGCGGTGACGAGCGCGAAGTCTGGCGTTCCGGCGACTGGCGCATCGAGCGTGCCGAGTGGAGCAACGACGTGAGCGTACACGTCGGCGTGCACGACGTTCGCGTGCGCTTCACGACGGACGCCGCATCGGAGATCGGCCTGCGCGTGTGCGATCTGCGCGGTCGCGTCATCGACACCCACTCGGACGCTACGTCCTCCGCCGGGGAGTACGAAATCCGCTGGCCGATGCGCGACACCCGCGGGCGTGCCGTGCCCGCGGGTGTGTATGTGTTCGACGCGTGGGTGGGAGATCACCGCGAACGAACGAAAGCGGTGATCCTCCCTCGCTGACGCGCTCAGCGCGTCAACACGACACGCGTTGTCCCCACGACCTGCGATCCGTTCTCCACGCGCACGAGATACACGCCACGCGGTACGCCCGTGCCGCTCCATGCGATCTCTCGCAGGCCGCTCGCGGGCGACGACCACACGCACCGTCCGTCCATGGAGAAGACGCGCACGCGCTCGGCCGCACCCGACCACGCGACGCGCGTCTCGGTCGCGGTGACGTGCGCGACGGCGCGCCGCTCTGCGGCAGCCGCTCCGGGATCGAGCCGGTAGATCGATCCCGTGGACAGCGACACGACGTGCACGCGCCCACCGTCATCGAACTTCAGGTCCGTCACGACACCGAACCCTTGGCCCCACGTGATCAGATTCACCTCGCTCTGGGAGTCGGCCACGAGATCGAAGAGCGACGGATCGGTGAACACGAACGCCGCGCGCGCGGCGTCGAGGTCGAAGCGGGAGATGTTTCCGTTGTTGTTATCGCCCACGAACACCGCGTTCTCGTACGACGCGCCGTATGCTCCGCCCGCGAGGAACAGGATCGCCGTGGGTGCCACGGTGGATTGCCACGAAAACTCCGGATCGCTGTACGCCGATCCCGGAGCGACCCACAGATCGCCGAGTCCCTGCGGATCCCGCGCGTCCGGTCCCATGAGGTCGATCCATCCGCTGTTGAAGCCGGGGACGACGCGGTTCACTTCGTCGTAGCTGAACTCGCCGTTCTCGGTATCCCACAGCACGTTCGTGAGCGGGTCGAACGCGAGACCGAACGAGTTGCGCACGCCGTACGCGTAGATCAACTCCATGCCGGGAGTCGCGGCGAACGGGTTGTCGGGCGGCGCGGTGCCGTCGTCGTTCATGCGGAAGATCGATCCCGTGAAGTCCGGATTCGGTCCATTCGCTTCGTTCTGCAGTTTGCCGCGGTGATTGAGATCGCCGATCACCGTGTACAACTTCGCGTCCGGTCCAAAGAGAACGATCCCGCCGTTGTGATTCGGTCCGGACATCACCGGCAAGCGGCGGATCACCGTGCCGCTCACGAGCGCCGTGCCGTTCCACGTGAAGCGCAGGACGAAGTTCCCACGCGCGCTGCCGTTCTGTGACGTGTCGCCGCCCGTGCTGCTGATCGTGGCGTACAGGTAGACGAACTTGTTCGTCGCGAATTGCGGGTGCGTCGTGATTCCGAGCAGCCCGCGTTCGAGCGCGAAGTTCACCGGCAGATCGAGCACCGGCGCGCCTTGCAGCACGCCGCCGATCACGCGGCGCACGCGTCCGGTTTCCTTCTCGCACACGAGGATGTCGTCGGGTGCGATGAACGTCATCGTGGTGGGAACGGAGAGCCCGGTGATGACGCGCGTCACCGTGATAGTGGTGTCGCGCACCGACTGCGCGCGCGCGTGCGGGGCGCACGCGAGAACAACGACAAGTGCACAAGCCACTGCGAGTCGACGATGCATGACGGGCCTCCGCGCGTGATGTGAGGTGGAACGGAAGAAACCGGAGAGTGCCATTGTACCAACGCGCGAGGAAAACGGCGCGCCCCGGGGGTTGTGCCCGAGGCGCGCGTCAGACGATCCGCGGACCTCAGTTCAGTTTGATCATTCTCTGCCTCAGGCTCTGGCCTGCGCCTTGGATCTCGCAGAAATACACCCCGCTCGAGACGCTCCGTCCCGTCGCATCTCTTCCATCCCACTCGGCGTCGTGCCGACCAGCGGTGGTCTCACCGTCCAGGAGGGTGCGGACCACGCGGCCCGAGACGTCGAGCACGGAGAGGCGAACGTGTCCGGCTCGCGGAAGCGAGAAATGAACGCGCGTCGAGGATCGGAACGGGTTCGGGGCGTTCGGAGCCAGTGCGAAGGCGGGCGCCTCCGCCGGCGGCGTCACGGCCGTCGGATGCTGCACTGTCAGAACGGCGATCCCGCGTCCGAGGCATGCCATCCAGAGTTCGTACCCACCGGGAATCTCGCGGACCGCGAAATCCTCGACCGTGGAGTTCGGCAGGCCGCCCCACTGCGGTACGCCGCCCGGCGGCGCGGGGAACGCCACGACCGTCGTCCCGTCCCACCAGCAGATGCCGTTGCGGTTCGATGGGTACTCGCTGTCGTATTGCATCCACAAGCGACCGTCGGGCGTGACGGCGTGCGGCCGCACGTGCTCACCCGGGAAGGGCCAGCCTTGATCGTGCCGCCACGTTTGGAATGCCCCCGTGTTTGCGTCGAGGCGGATCAGCGTGCTGCCCGTTTGCGTGAACTGCGACCACGTGCCAATCCACGAGACGCCGCCCGTGTCCGGCGCCAGACCGGTGAACCACGCCGCACTTCCGGGGAAGTCGGCAATGGTGCGCGCGAAGGAGTCGGTGCCGTCCGTTCGCACGATGTTGTAGTCGTCGGCTGCCCAGACGGTGCTGGACCTCGTCGGGTCCTTCTTGAGCCGCGTCCCGGCTCCGGCGCCCGGCACGGGAGTCCAGCCCGCGCCGGTGTAGTAGGACAACCCGAACGTCGCTCCACCGGCCGCCCACAGCCGCCCACCGGAGTCTTCCACCAAGTCGAGGGTACCGTCGTTGCCCGGCAGTTGGACGAAGTCCGTTCCGGTCCACTCGTGAATGCCGTAGATCCAGTCCGAGGGCGAGACGACGAGGCGTCCGTTCGAGGGTCGCACCGTCAAGGCGCGGCAGTTGTCCGTCAGGAACGGCCACTCATCGCCGAGGCCGTAGGTGAGCGGATTCCATCACGTCCAGCGCGCGCCGTCGAAACTCGCCACGCCGCCGATGCCCGCGGATGCGTTTGCGCACGCGTAGACGGCTCCTGTTGCTTGGTCAATGGCCACGTCGTTGTTGAAGTAGTCGAATTGGCCGGTGTTCGTGATGCGGTAGCGTTGCCACTGCCCCGTCTGCACGTCACGTCTGGCCGCGCCACCGACGCCGCACACCCAGACATTGCCCAGGGAGTCGATGTCGGCCGCCTCCGTGTACAACCCCGGTCGCCAGACACCGAGGTTCAACCAAGTCGTGCCGTCGAATTGGTAGACGGTGCCGGCGCCGTCGACGAGCAGAGCGCGACGATCGCCGTACGCCTTGAAGGCCCAGATGTCGAAGGTGACCGACGCATAGGGAGGCGCCGGCATCACCCAGGTGCCGTCGGGGCGGCGGTAGCCGAGTTTCTCCCAGTCGCCGGGGACGGACGGCATGCGGAGGGCCCAGAGATTGCCCGCATCGTCGACGCAGTCCTTGCCGGGCAGTCCGGCGACATCGCCCGCGGCTTGCGGGGTCCACGTTATCCACGTGCCGGCGGTGCTGTCGTATCGGAAGCACGTCCCGAAATAGTAGTCGCCCGACCAGATGAAATAGCCGCCCGTCGCTTTCGGTTGTGCGGCGAGGAACACATTGCCCTTGTTGAACTGCGTCCAGGTGTCGGCGGTCGGATCGTAGCGAACACACCCGTTGTTGGCGAACCACATGGTGCCGTCCGGTGCGCGCTCCACATCGAGAACCGTGGATCCGTCCAGCTTCGAATTGCCGGGCGTGAAGCGCGTGATCGAACTCGCACCGACCGCCGGGTCGAACCGGAGCGCGCCGAGCCACGTGCCCATCCACAGTTTTCCCGTGGCGTCGGGAACGATGTCGGTCAGTCGTACGCACCCCGTCTCGTCCGGATGACCGATCACCGGATAGTCGACGTTGGAGTAGTTCACCCAGCGATTCTCGCTCTGAATGAACTTCGCGAAGCCGCCCTCTTCGAAGGGGGCGTTGTATCCCGCGATGTACGGATCGCCGTCGGGCCCCACCCACACCGCGGCGTTGTCGTCTCCTTGGATCCCGGTGTTCCCGACGCGGTAGTACCGCCACGAATAGGAGTCTTGTGCGGCGGCGGACAACGCTCCGGCGCACAGAAGCGCGCCGAGAACAAGTGCCGTGTTGAGTGTCTTCATCGTGTGGTCTCCTTGCTTGCGTGCTCGTTGCCGTCGTCCTCGACCGTCAGGCGACCCTCCGTCACGAGCGTTCTCGATCGCGTGCGAACGGTGAGCGCGTGCGCGGGCAGGCTGAGGTTGAATGTGGACTTCACGTTTCCGCCCCACAGTTCGTTGTTGCCGAAGTGGAGCGTCACCGATCCCGAGAGGACGGAGTCGAGTTCCGGTCGTCCGGTCGGGCCGATCGCGCCGGGGTTCAAACCGATCGTGAGACCCGACAGCACGTCGGGGTCGCCCGCTTCGCGCGCCAATCGTTCCCGGATGACGCGGGCGTTCTTCGCCGCCTCCACCTCCACGATGCGGCCCTTGCGCAGCGTCACGCGCACGCGGGGAATGTGTTGCCCGCTGCAGAAGGTGTAATCAGCCGCGAAGACGCCGTCGCCCGAACCGCTGACGGGCAGCGTCCCGAGCGTGCCCGCGGGCATCTCCTCAATCGTGTGATGCCCGCGCACGTCTTCGTCCGAGATGACGCCGTCGAAGACCTCCGTGTGCGTGCGATCCACGGTCACGCGCAGGTCCGTCCCGCGTGCGCCACGAATCACCAGCTTCGGATCCTCCTGCACGATGCGGAGGAGGTGCTGGCCGCTCTGCCGGATGCGATCGAGGTCCGCGGTGACACACCGCCAATACGCATCGATCCCGTCCTCCGGCGTGAGGAAGTCGCGACCGAATTCGGCTCGATGCGGGAGCCCGACATGCACGTACCGCAATCCGCGCGGTCGTACAGTCCGCTTCCATCGGGACACGGACTCCAAGAAGCTCGGGAGACGCTCCATCTGGAGCGGTGTCGGCGGAGAACCCTGCACCAGACTGCTGGTCAGCATGACCGCGGCGGTCAACTGGGCATCGATGCCTTCGGGCACGAGTGGCAAGGTCTTCAACTCCTCCGAGCTGTAGCGATCGAGCGACCGCAGGACGATGTTCCGCGACCACGGCCGCACGTGCGCGCGCGCACCGCACGACTCGACCTCGATGAGGATCGCCTCCGCGAGTTCCAGTGTCGCGGGTGCGAAGAGAAGCAGAACGCAGTCGTCCCGTCGGACGCGCAGCGAGCGGTGCACGACGAGCCGCGCGAGGTCCGCCCAGTCGATTGCGAGGATCTGCGAGCGGCGCCATTCCAAGAACGTGCTGTCGATCGACTCGCGCAGAGAGCGCGCAGACGGCTCGTCCATCCCGCCGAGGCCCGGATCGACGAGGATGTGCCGAGCGGTGGCTGCGTAGAGACGCTCCTCCGTCCGCTTCTTCGAGGCGCCGTCCAGTGCGCGGATGAGGCCTGCATCGAGAAGGCGCTTGAGGTGGTAGTGCGCCCGGTTGGCCGGGATCGAGAGCGTGCGCGCCAGCATCGATCCGCTCGACGGTTCGTGCCGGAGGATGCGGATCATCTCGAGCCGGACGGGGTCGGCGAGGGCGCGCACACCGGTCATCGAGCGGAGAACCTCGAAGTCCTTCGCGGCCGGTCGCCTCGCTGCGAGTGTGCTGTGTCGGGGTGTGGTTGTCTGGCGCATGCGTGTGCTTTCAGCAAATACTGAAAGATAGTCTACGTCGGGCACGCGGCGAGATGCAATCGGAACTTTCGCGGGGACGAGCGTGCCGTCGGGCGCGGCGGTGGCGCGCCTGGAGGGATTCGAACCCCCGACCCGCGGATTAGAAATCCGCTGCTCTATCCAACTGAGCTACAGGCGCTCAAGAGAGAGGAATCTACGTGAGGCGCCGACGCACGCGCAAGGCGCGCACCCGAGAGCGTGTCGCGCAGCGGGTAGAGAGCCGACGATCGCCCGGGCCGGGGGAAAATGGGGTGGACGACGGGGATCGAACCCGTGACGCCTGGAGCCACAGTCCAGTGCTCTACCGACTGAGCTACGCCCACCATCAACCTGTGAGATGACAACGCCGCGCGCTCACTCGGCGACAGGCGCGCGGCGGCAAAATGGTCGGGGCGAGAGGATTTGAACCTCCGACACCCTGCTCCCAAAGCAGGTGCGCTACCGGGCTGCGCCACGCCCCGATGAACCTCGGTGCGAATCGGGCGAGCAGGATACTGACGGGGGGTGGGGGCGTCAATCGGCGCGGCCGGCCCGCGCGTCGCACCCGCCTGCGTCCCTTCGACACGGGCGGGCGCGGCGTCCGGCGGTTACGGGCGCCTCAGCGCCGGAGCAGCTTCAGCGCGCCCCAGCTCCTACGCGCGGCCGGCGTCGGGGCCTGGGTGAAGACCTCGAGGGCGAAGCTCTGGGTGAGGTCGGCGTTCTGTACGACGTCGATGAGCACGACCGTGCCGGCCGGTTCGATCGCGACGCCGACCAGGCCATGGTTCGCCGGGCGGCTCGCGAAGCCCTGAGCCGGAGCGGGCCCTGCGGCGCCGGGATCGAACAGCGCAGCGCCGACCAGCGCGAGCCCGGAGCCCACGGCGAGCTGGCCCGAGAGCAGGGAGTAGCCGAGGTTCACGGTCGCGGCGTCGTCGATGCGCCAGATCACGCCGCCCCGCCGGATGAAGGGCCTCCCCACCTCGTCGAAGGCCAGGTCGTCCGGGACGATTCCGGTGATCGAGTAGGGAACCGTCGTCTGCGGCACGTCCCGCACGGGCTGCCACGACGCGATGCCGGGGTCGAAGCGCAGCAGCCGCAGGCCGCTCGCGGACTGGCCGCCCGCGCTGACGTTGAAGAGCACCCCGCCCGGTCCCACTGCGATGGGGCCCTGCGGCGGCGCCGGGATCGGCGCGAGCGGCGCACCGAACTCGGTGTAGCGATCGATGTGGTCGTCCGCCTTGATCATGACGACGCGGCTCA
>CAZEPH010000103.1:0-8193 GCA_964514075.1 uncultured bacterium
CCGCGATCCGCGTGCTCTGTGGACTCGTGCGTCCGGACAGCGGCGGGGCGCACATCGATACGCACGACACCGTTCGGGAAGCCCGGCGTGTGCGCCCGCTCCTGGGCTACATGCCGCAACGCTTCTCGCTGTACCCGGACCTGAGCGTCGAGGAGAACCTCCGCTTTTCCGCCGACGTGTTCGGCGTGACGCGAGCGGAGTGGAGCGTGCGGAGCGCGCGCCTTCTCGAGGCCGGCGGACTCGAGACGTTTCGCGCACGCCGCGCGCGTGATCTCTCTGGCGGCATGAAGCAGAAGCTCGCCCTCGCGTGCACGCTGATCCACACGCCCCGCGTGTTGCTCCTCGACGAACCCACCACCGGTGTGGACGCTCTGTCGCGACGCGACTTCTGGTCGATCCTCCGCGACGTGCACGCCGACGGCGTCACCGTGCTCGCGGCCACGCCGTCTATGGACGAAGCGCGTTTGTGCGACCGCATCCTGCTCGTACACGAGGGCCGCCTGCTCGCCGACGGCACGCCGGACGCGATCGCCGCGCGCGTGCCCCATGCGCTGCTCGCGGTGGACACGGACCGGGCGACGTTCGTGGCGGACGCGCTCGAGGGGGCGCAGGGCATCCTGCACGCGCACCCGGTGGGCCACTCCGTGCACGTCGGCGTGGCGCACCCGGAGGAGGGCGCGGCGCGCCGGCGCGCGCTGCTGGCGGCGCACGGCGAAGGCGGTGCGACGGTGCGCGCGATCGCGCCGTCCCTCGAGGACGCGTTCATCGCGCTCGTGCGCGCGGAGGACGCGCATGTCCGCGCGAACTGACGGCGACGTCGTCGTCGAGACGCACGACCTCGCACGGCGCTTCGGGTCGTTTGTCGCGGTGGATCGTGTCACGCTGTCCGTGCGGCGCGGGGAGATCTTCGGGTTTCTCGGGGCGAACGGCGCCGGCAAGACCACGACCATCCGCATGCTGATCGGCGTGCTGCGTCCGACGAGCGGCTCCGCGCGCGTCGCCGGGTACGACGTCGTGCGCGAGGCGGAGCGCGTCAAGCGGTCGATCGGCTACATGTCGCAGCGGTTCGCGCTCTACAACGATCTGACGGTGGTAGAGAACGTGCGCTTTTACGGCGGCGTGTACGGGTTGTCGAACGATCGCTTGCACGCGCGGTGCGATGCGCTGGTCGATCAGTTGGCTCTCGGGGACGTGCGGTGCGTGCGGGTGGGAGCGCTGGCGGGCGGGTGGCGACAGAAGGTCGCGCTCGCGTGCGCTCTCGTGCACGAACCGCCCATCGTGTTTCTCGACGAACCCACGGGAGGCGTGGACCCGATGGCACGCCGCCTCTTCTGGCGCATCATCCATCGCCTGGCGGACGCCGGCACCACCGTGTTCGTCACCACGCACTACCTCGATGAGGCGGAGTACTGCCACCGCGTCTCGATCATGCACGCGGGGCGCGTGATCGCGCTGGACACGCCGGCGGCGCTCCGCGCACGCGCCGGGCACGATACGCTGGAAGGCGTATTCGTCTCGCTCGTGGAGAACCGCGCATGAGACGGCTGCGCGCGATGGCGAGAAAGGAGACGCTGCACATCCTGCGCGATCCCCGCTCGCTCCTCGTCGTGTTCCTCCTGCCGATCGTCATGTTGGGGCTCTACGGATATGCCCTCAATATGGACGTGACGCACATCGCTCTCGGCGTTCTGGACGAGGATCGCTCGGCGGCGAGCCGCGAGCTGATCGATCACGCCGTGAGCGGCGGCGCGTTCGAGGTGCGGGCACACGTGCGCGCGCGCGCGGAGATCGAACACACGCTGGCACGGCGGCAGGCGCAGGCGGTGCTCGTCATCCCGCACGGTTTCGCGCGCGATCTCCTGCGCTCCGGCGGCGCGCGCGTGCAACTCATCGTGGATGGAAGCGATGCGTCCACCGCCGCCGTCGTCCTGAACGACGCCGACGTAGCGCTCGCCTCGTTCGTTCGCGCGCGCGCGGGACGCGGTGCGAACGTGATCCCCGAGCCGCGCGTGTGGTACAACCCGGACTTTCGGAGCGCGCACTTCCTCGTGCCGGGTCTCGTGTCCGTCGTGCTCATGATGATCGCCGCGCTGCTCACGTCCGTCGCTCTCGCGCGCGAGGAGGAAGCGGGCACGCTGGAACTGCTGCTCGTGTCGCCGGCGCATCCCGGCGAGATCATCCTGGGGAAGGTGCTCCCGTACGTCGCGCTCGCGTTCGTCGACGTCCTGATCGTCGTGACGGCGGGTCGCGTCTTGTTCGGCGTGCCGATGCGCGGGAGCCCTGCGGCCTTGGTGGCCTACTCCGCGGTGTACGTGATCGCGGCCGTGGGACTCGGTCTTCTCATCTCCACGATGGTGCGCTCGCAGCAGCAGGCCATGGTCGGCGCGATGCTCGTCACGACGCTGCCGTCGTTCATGCTCTCCGGGTTCATCTTCCCGATCGCGTCCATGCCGTGGCCGTTGCAATGGTTCTCGCACGTGGTGCCGGCGCGCTACTACGTAACCGTGATTCGCGGGATCATGCTCAAGGGACTTCCCGGTCGCGCGTTTCTCCCGGAGGCGGGGATCCTCCTCGGCATCGGCGCGGTGCTCGTCGCGGTGAGCGTCGTGCGCTTCCGGTTGCGCGCACGGGCCGTGTGACACCATGAGCGCACTCGCGCACATCATGCGCAAGGAGATCCTCCAGACGCGCCGCGACCCCGTCATGCTGCGTTTGCTGTTCGTAATCCCGGTGATCCAGCTCCTCGTGCTGGGCCACGCGATCTCGGGCGACGTGAAGCACCTGCGCCTCGCCATACTGGACGACGATCGCACGCCCGCCAGCCGCGCGCTGATTCAGCAAATGAGCGCCACGCCGTACTTCGACCTGATCGCGCCACCCGCGACGCGCCGGGACGCCGGCATCCTCCTGGACCGCGGGCGGGCGACGCTCGTCACCGTGATTCCGCGCCACTTCGCACGGGACCTCGCGCGCGGCACCCCGGTGCGCGTGCAGTTACTGCTCGACGGGCAGGACGCGCGCACCGCGTCGATCGCGCTCGGCTATGCCGTCCGCATGATCGCGGACTACGGCGACGGCATCACGGCCGACGTCGTGCGTCCCGCGCGCGTGGACGCGCGGGTGTGGTACAACCCCAACCTGACGCCGTCGCACTACATGGTGCCCGGCATTCTCACGCTCTTGCTCACGCTCGTCACGACGCTGCTCACCAGCATGGGGATCGTGCGCGAGCGGGAGATCGGTACGCTGGAGCAGCTGCTCGTGACGCCCATTCGCACGAGCGAACTCATCGTGGGCAAGGTGCTCCCGTTCGCGGCGGTGGGGATGATCCTGTTCACGGTTTCGTGGGCGGCGGCGGGGGCGCTCTTTCACTTGCCGATGCGCGGGAGCGCCGCTCTGCTGCTCGGCGTCACGGCGATCTACACGGTGAGCGGCCTCGGGCTCGGCATCCTCGTGTCCACTCTCACGACCACGCAGCAGCAATCCATGTTCATCGTGTGGTTCGTCACGATGCTCTTGATCATGCTCTCCGGGTTCTTCGCCCCGGTGGAGAACATGCCGCGCATCCTGCAGGTCGTGAGCGAGGCGAACCCGTTGCGGCACTACCTCACGTGCGTGCGCGAGATCATGCTCAAGGGCGCGGGCGTGCGCGAACTCGCGCGCGAAATCGGAGCGATCGCGGCGTGCGGCGGAGCGTTCATCCTTCTCGCCTCGGCCCGCTTCCAGAAACGCATCGGGTAAACGACACGGCGGAAGGCGTGGAGCCCTCCGCCGTGTGACGATGTGGCGTGCCGCGACGGGCGTTACCGCTCGAGAGCGCCCTCGTCGATCCACTGACGGAACACGTCGATGGTCGTCTGCGGCAGGAAGTTCGGGGCGCCGTCGAGCGGCATCCGCACGAGCACCTGCGATCCGGTATTCGTCACGCCTTCGAGCCGCCAGATGAGCGGACTCGCGTCCGCGTCGCCCGGAATGACCTGCGCCTGTCCGGAACCGTCCTGCGCAAGCGCATTGGCGTAGGTGTCCAGCTTGTAGCCTGTCGCCTGGTCGCCGATCCCGCCGGGGTTGTGGCAGTTCAAGCAGTGCGCCGCGCTCGAGTTGAGGAGCGGATCGATGTCCGCGTCCCATGTCACCGGTCCCGAGTTCGGCGGCGCCGGTTCGTACTGGCGAAACGCGTCGAAGCACCCGGCGAAGATCGTCGTGCCCGTCACGAGCGCGCCCACCGCGAGTGCGAGGCGACGCGAGGAGCCCGTCGCGGCGTACAGCATGCGAAGAGTTCTCATCATCTCCTCCGGTTAGAACGCCACGTGCAGTTGCACGTAACCGTCGTTGTCGCGCATCGAGGTCAGGAGGCCGGGGTTCTTGCGGCTCGGCGTCTCGACGTTGAAGCGATAGTCGAAACGCACCTCCGCGAATCGCGCGAACCAATAGTTGCCTCCGACCGAGTACCGTTCCACGTCACCCGCGACCGTGTAATCGAGGTCGTACTTCACGCGGGCGTTCAGGCGCGGCGTGACCGCCGTGTTGATCTCCGCGTATGCGACCGTGTGTCCGTCGCGGAACGAGTTCGCGTTGCCGGGTTCTCGCGCGTCGTCCACCGCCGTGTCGACCTCACCGAGCAGCGTCACGCGCTTCGCGAGGTGCACGGTCCCGTATCCGCCGTAGCGCACGGACTTCACGGATCCCGTGTTATTCCAGTAGTACGAACCGCCGAGACGCGCCGGCCCGAGAAGCGCCAGCGTGCGGTGCACCTCCGCCTTCGCGGAGTACGCCTTGCGTCCGTTTGGATCGGACACGCCCGTTACTGCGCCGGGGTTCCCGTTCAGCACCGCCGCAATCACGTTCAGGGAGCCCTTGTCGTATCCGACCTCGATCCCGAGGTCTTGCGAATCCGTCCCGAACCCGATGTTCTGCCGGATCGCGCTTTGGTGCTCGTCCAGTTTGAGCCCGTACGGTGGCTTGAACTTCCCGACCTTCACCCAGGACACGCCCGGGACCTGCCGCGCCACCATGAACGCGTCACGCGTCTTTCCGAGGTCGTTGTTGTAGAAGAGCGTGATGCCATCCGGCAAATCCGCCGTGACGTAGACCGTGCCTTGCATGAGGAACAAACCTGTCGTGTTGTTGGCGGCTTGGGACTGGTACTCCATCAGCCGCGAGTCCGTGCCGACCGACAGGAAGTCACCGATGCGATTCGTGAGCGGCGTGTAGTCATCACTCCCGGCCGCGTCGAGGCTATGGCGGTTCTGCATGTAATTGAAGCCGAGAGTGTTTCGCGCTCCCGCGCCGGTGGGGTTGACGTGACACGACATACACGTCATGCCCGTTCGTGCGGCGTACAGAGGGAGCGCACGAGCGATCGTGGGCGAGAGCAGAAGAGCGGCGAACATCACGCCGAACCCTGCGGGTCCGCGAAGTCGTGGGCGCACTCGTGAACCTCCTAAGAAATGTGTGTCCGTTGAATGCATCGGTGAGACGGCAGAACGCGCGGAACCCTATCGAGCTTCAGGTTCACTGGCAAGCCTCAACCAAGAGACAATCGGATGAGTTCCGCTCGTGCAGAACCACTCAGGACGGAGTCCGCGAACAGGAGAATCAGCAAGAGGAACATGTAGGCGATCGACGCGAAGAACGTGCGCCGGGCCCCGGCGACGGTCTGCGTCCGCAGCGCACCGGGCAACGCCACGGTTGCCATCGCCGCGCTCAGAAGACCCGCGCCCACGCTCGTGATCGTCCCGGCGTTGGTGACCGGCGCGAGCAACAACGAGACCGGGATGAGCGCGAGCGACCACAAGAAGATCTGACGTCCCACGAACGGTCCGGTCGGGTACAGCACGGGAAGCATCGGCATGCCGGCGCGCGCGTAGTCGTCGCGGTAGATCCACGAGATCGCGAGGAAGTGCGCGGGCTGCCACAGGAGCAGGATCGCGACCAAGACCCACGCGCCCTGATCGAGTCGGTTCGTGACGGCGACCCACCCGATCGCGGGTGGGATCGCGCCGGGGATCGCCCCAATGAGCGTGCAAAACGGCGTCCGCCTCTTGAGCGGCGTGTATACCGCGACGTATGACACGAGGGCGATCGCCGCGAGCGCCGTGGCGAGCACGTTGACGAACGCAGCGAGCACGACGAGACCCACGACAGCGGTGGCGAGCGCGAACACGAGGGCGTCGCGCGGAGCGAGCGTGCCCGCGGGGAGCGGACGGTCGCGCGTACGCTCCATGAGCGCGTCCACGTCGCGCTCGATCCAGCAGTTGAGCGCGTTCGCCGCGCCGATCACGAGGGCCGTGCCCACGAGCGTGGCGAGCGTACGACCGAGCGAAGGCGGTCCGCCGGGTGCGACGAAGAGCCCTGCGGCGGTCGTCAAGAGAACGAGCGCCGAGAGGAACGGCTTCGTGAGGTCGAGAAGGAGCAGCACGGCGCGCGTCACGAAGAGAGAGACCCGGTGGACGCCGCCGCTCGCACGCGCGGCATCGACGTGTCGGCGATCCACCCGCGCGACACGCCGGTGCGTGCAAGCGAGTTGTGCCGCCCCCACAGCGCGAGCGACGCAGCGCTCGCGAGAACGAGTGCCCCGCACACGACGTGCAGGACCGTGACGAGCGGCGCGAGGCGCGTCCAGATCGCGGTGGCGCCCAAGAGGAACTGCACGAAGACCATGCCCATCACGTGCATGCTGAGCCCGCGCGTGCGGCGCGAAACGTTCGGCGTGCGCCGCACCTGCACCACGAGAACGACGATGATCGCGGTGACGAGCGCCGCACCGGCGCGATGCGCGAACTGGAGCGCCATGGACGGGTGCGTGAATGCGGGAATCACGCGCCCTCCGGAGAGCGGGAAGTCCGCGAAGATGAGTCCCGATCCGGTGTGGCGCACCACCGCGCCGAGGATAACCTGTGCGTACACGAGCACCGCGACGCCGAGCGCGGCGCGCGCGATGCGCGCGTCGGCCGCCACCGAGACCGCGGGCGTCGTGTGCGTGGACCAGCGAGCGGAGCTGACGATCGCGATGACCGTGACGACAGTGAACACCGCCTGCGCCAGCGCCGCGTGCGCGACCGACACGGAGGCCGGCAGCTTCAGCAAAACCGTCAGCCCGCCCAATACCGCCTGGAGTATCACCATGCCCACCGCGGCGACACTCGCCCACCGCACCCATGCGCGCGCCTCACCGCGCACGACCAGTACGGCGAGCGTGACGATGAGCAGAGCGACGACTCCCGCGATCACGCGATGTCCGTGTTCGAACACCACGCCGCCGGTCATCCGCGGGAAGACGGAGCCGAAGGAGAGCGGCCAATCGGGCACGGCGAGGCCCGAGCCGGTGCTCGTGACGGACGCTCCCGCGGCGAGCAGAAGAGCGGTGGCCCCGGCCGTCAGAAGGGCGAAGCGCGATCGTGCGGGTGAATAGGTGGAACGCATCAGGGCAGGTCCCTCTCGGCGGACGACGGGCGAGGCCGAACAACACCACTGGGCGACCGCTGCGTCAAGACGCTACTCGAAGACGCCTGCGGACCGCGGCGCCGGCGGGGGCGTCGCCTCCGCGGGTGGAGAGGTCATGCCCAGGTAGACGAGCGCCATCGCGACGGTGAGCGCCTCGGCCACGCAGGACGTGACCGCGTTCGAGAACACGGTGATCCACGTATTTCCCATGACCGACTCGATCAACAGGAACGGCAGCGAGACGCCGATCACGGGTATCAGCACGAGCGCGAACACGCCGAAGATCATCCGCAGCGATCCGCGCGTGAGATTCCACGATCGTTCGAGCGGGGAGGATCCGTGCTCGTCCAGCGCCGCGCTGGCGGTCGCTACCGAGAAACGCAGCGCGAGGTACACACCGGGCACGACGAGGCAGACGAGTCCGATCGCACTGAGCACCGTGCCCAGGAGCGTCCACCCGCAGACGCGCAGAACGCGCGCAGGATGCGGGGGGAAGAACGGGCGCGTCGTCGGCTCGCCGCCGCGGAACACCGCGCGCGTCCCGTCGAGGAGTGGGACGGCGAGAGCGCCCCACGCGGCGATGCCCGCGATGCTGGAGAGCAGCAGGCTTCCAAGGGCACCCGCGTCGGGAAGGTCGCCCGGCGACAGCGACGTTCCGCCGCCGAACAGAACGACGGTGCTCGCTGCAACAGCCAGGTGAACCGGCAACGCGACGACGATCCAACTCGGAAACAGCGCAAAGAACGTGGA
>CAZEPH010000104.1:0-8129 GCA_964514075.1 uncultured bacterium
AGACGAACATCCATCCGGCGCGGTCTTGCGCGCGCGCGAACGGCGTCACAGGGCGACTCGCCGGGAGACGATCCAGCGCCGCTTCTCGAGGATGCGGTCGACGGCGCGGTCCAGATTCGCGAGCGCGCTCTCCGGAGGAACCACGCCGCGGACCGCCGTTTCCGCGTGCGTCCACATCTGCGTGTCGATCTGCTCCCACTCCGGCACCTTCGGCGTCGACCGCACCGTGCGCAATTGCTCGCCGAACGCTCGAATTCGCGCATCACGCGTGAAGGTCGTATCGTTCCATGCGTCGACGCGCGCGGGCAGGTCTCCGCTCGCGCGGTAGAACTGCACCTGGTGTTCGTGACGCGAAAGAAACTCGATCAACTTCCACGCCTCCCGTGGATGGCGCGTGTAGCGGAACATCACAAGACTCGCACCGCCGGCGGTGGACAGTCCCGACGCACGCCCCGTCGGACCCGGCAGCGGCGCCGTCGACCACGCGGACTGCAACTCCGGGGGAAGCCGCTTGCTGAACTCTCCGAGGTTCCACGGTCCCGTGATGAACATGTCGAACGTCCCTCGTTCTATTTCTTGATAGACATTCGACATTTCCGCGTTTCCGAGGCGCGGCGCGAGCCCGTCCTCGAAGATGCGCAAGTAGAAGGCAAAGGCACGGCGGAATTCCGGCGAGCGAAACGCGGCGCGCGTACCGTTGTCCGTCAGAAAGTCGGAGCCGGCGGAGAGGCCGAGTGCGATGAGCGGCGGAGCCTCGTTCACCGGAAGGAAGATCGCGTACTTCTTGGCTCCGGCGTTCCGCTTGATGGCGCGCATGCAGGCCAGCCATCCGTCCCAGTCTTGCGGAATCGCGTCGTACCCGGCGGCACGGAGAATGTCCGTGCGGTAGAAGATGACGCGCGTGTCGACGTACCACGGTACGCCGTACGTCACTCCATCCACCACGTTCGTGTCCCAGATGCCGGCGAAGAAATCGGTCGAATCGACGCGAGGCGGGGACACCATCCACGGCGAGAGCGGCGCCAACGCGTTGAGCGCGCTGAACTCCGCGATCCACGTGTTCCCCAGCTGCGAGACGTCGGGCGTGGAGCGGCCGACGATCGACGTGAGGAGTTTCTCGTGCGCCGCACTCCAGGGAATCTGCTGCGACTCCACGCGCACGCCGGGGTTTTCGCGCTCGAATGCGTCGAGGAGCGGGCGCACGAGTTCACCTTCCGCGCCCATCGCCCAGAACCGCAGCGTCACGCCGGGTTGCGCCTCGCGGCCGTGCGGCGGCGAGCACCCGGCGGCGACCGCGAGCCATGCGAGGGCGCAGAGCGTCGCCCGCGCGCGCGTCACGGCGCTAGTCGTGCGGCGCCGCATCGAGCCACCCACCGTGGAAACCCGCGGCGCGCAGACCGCGGACGACGTGCGCGTTCCCCCGCATGACACGCCACACGAGATCGCTTCGGTAGTTCTCCATCATGGCGAGAATCGGCCCCTCGTCGATCCCCAGGTAGTCCGTGTCGAACCAGCCGACACCCGGAACGACGCGCCCGTGGTGCGTGCGCACGGGTACGTTCAGCGTGGGGTTGAACGCATCGAGGAATCCATACGTACCGAATACATGCTCTCCGTACGTGTCCACCATCGCACGAAGCGTGGGAATCACGACGTCCGGCGCGTATGCGATGGAGCCGCCCGCCGCTGCCGGACAAATCGTTCCGTCGTCGACTTCGTGGGTGTACGACGCGCCGCGTCCCGCATACGTCCGAAACTCGCGTGCGCGCCCGTCGATCGTGACGGTGCTGTCGAGCGGACCGTCGCACGCGGTGAGTCCCCAGATGAGCGCGCTGTAGCCGCGAAACCCCTGCGGATTCGCCACGGCGTATGCGCGCTGCGCGAGCGTCGCGCGACGGGCGTTTTCGACGTAGTCGATCCCGCGCGTCTCCATGTACGCGTCGCGCACGCCGCGCAGGTCAAGCCAGATGTGCGAATACTGATGACCGAAGAGCGGCGCAAACCCGACGTGCGCGTGGCCGTAGTAGCTGCCCCACGTATACCCGCTCAGCCACGCCCGCCATGTGTCGTGCGGGACCGGATGCGTTGGCGACCCGAGCGCGAACACGTGCATCACCATCGCTTCGTTGTACCCGCGCCAGTCGTACGGGAGAAACCCGTTCTCGGGTGACCACCCGAGCGCGATCATCGGGGCGTGGTGGAGCGTCCAGTCCCACTCCACCCGTGCGTACAGCGAATCTGTCAGCGCACGGATCTCCGCTTCGACGGGGTCCGCACGATCGAAATACGACTGGCAGAAGAACGCGCCGCCCAACAGCAATGCGGTGTCGACCGTGGACAATTCGACCGTCTCGAAGCGATGCCCGGTCTGCGGATCGAGGAAGTGGTAGAAGAAGCCCTTGTAGCCCGTCACACCGCGCGCGTCGGGCCCCTGCGGAGCGGTCCAGAAGAACTGCAAGGTACTGCGCACGCGGCGCGCAGCCGCGGCGCGCGTCACGTATCCGCGCTCGACGCCGATGGGATATGCCGTGAGCGCGAATCCCGTGGCCCCCACGCTGACGAACGATTGCGTCGGCCACCGATCGGGGGTCATGCCCGTTGCGGTGTCGCTCAGGTCCCAGAAGTAGCCGAATGTGCGATGCTCGAGCGTGTCCAAGAACGCCGCATCGGACCGCGACACGGCGGGCGGCTGCGCGAGACGACGCGACGGCGCCGTCGCACAGGCCGCGACGGCGCTCAGCGCGATGAGGCTTGCGACGGTTACCGCAAGACGACGCATGTGCGGTTCACGGCCGTGTTCCCCGCCTCCAGCCGGTAGTGATACACACCCGCCGGGAGTGCGCGTGCATCCACGCTCGCTGCCTGCGGACCGGCGGATTGCTGCCCATCGATGATGCGTTGCACCTCGCGTCCCGTCATGTCGTAGAGGGCCAACCGCACGTGTGTGGCGCGAGGCAATGTATACCGGATCTCTCCGCGCTCCCGCACGGGGTTTTGGGCGACGAACGACAGGGTGTTCGGCGCGTCATCACCGCCGACGCCCGTCTGCAAGGTGACGAATCCCGCGCGCGTGAGACCGCGTTGCACGTCCGCGTTCTGCATGAACCGGCTCCACACGCGTGCGGTGCGGTAGTTTTCAATCATCAGGAGGATCGGGCCTTGGTCGATTCCCAGGTAGTCCGGGCCGTACCAGTTGTAGGACAGGTTGAAGGCGTCTTTGAATCCATACGTCCCGTAGGTTTGCGGGCGGTAGTTGTTCCACAGGTTGCGCACCACCGGCAGGCACGCCTCGGGTGCGAACGGCAGCGAACTGATCGGCGCCGTGGGAGCGATCGTCCCATTGTCCGCTTGGGCGGGCGGTGCACCGTGCGCCTGATATCCCACGACCGGGTCATCGGATGCGGTCAGTCCCCAGAGCGAGTCGCTGTACCCGGCGCGCGCGAACGGATTCGAGACGCAGTACGCTTGTTGGGCGAGTGTCGCGCGGCGCGAGTTTTCGAAATAGGTGATGCCCTTGCCTTGCATGTACGCGTCGGCGATGTTCCGGAAGTCGATCCAGCAATGCGAATACTGATGGCCGAAGAGCGGCGGGAAGATCACGTACGTCTGTCCGTACTGCGTCTGCCACAGATACCCGCTCGTCCACGTGTTCCAGGTCGTCGTCGCCACGGGGTGCGTCGGCGATCCCAGCGCGAGGATGTAGAGGATCATTGCCTCGTTGTACCCGATCCACTGACCGAACCCGGAGAAACCCGTCCCCGGCTTCCATCCCATGAGGATCCCGGGATTGAAGTTCTGCATGAACACCCAGTCCACGCGCCGGTAGATCGAGTCGGCCAGCGCGCGAATGTTCGTCTCGACGGGGTCCGCGCCGTCGAAGTACTGCTTGGCGTCGATCACGCCGGCGAGGAGGAGAGCCGTGTCGATCGTGGACAGTTCGCAGCTCCACGTCCGATATCCGGTGCTCATGTCGAGGAAATGGTAGTAGAGGCCCTTGTAGCCGATCGTTCCGCTCGCCTGGCTGCCCTGCGGCAGCGACCAGAACGTCTGCAGCGTCGTCTGCACGCGCGCGGCCGCGGCGCTGCGCGTCACCCACCCGTGGTCCGCTCCGACGCAGATCCCGCTCAGCCCGAATCCCACCGCGGCGATGCTGGCCGGTGACGTGAGCGTGCTGCGATCGCGAATGAGACCGTTGCCCGCGGACGCTTCGTTCCACATGTATTGAAATGCCGTGTATTGCAGGGAGTCGAGAATAGCATCGTCGGACAAGGCGGACGCGCGTGGAGCCACGGCGCAGAGCACGAGGAGCGCAAGAACAACAAGTCGCATGGATGTCATGTCCTCTCGGTTAGAACGTCGTCGCCACCGACACGCGATGCGTGGAGCCGAGACGTCCGTGGTCCGCCCACGTGTAGTCGACCGTCGCATCGACAATCTCCGTCTGGGCGCGGACGCCGGCGCCGAGCGTCAGGCCCACCTCGGAGTCTTCTTGAAACAGGTTCTGGTATCCGGCGCGGAACGCGAGGACGTTCCGCAGCGTGAATTGCGATCCGACGCTCACGCTCTCCGTGTTGTCGCTCTGGTGAAACGCGTCCGCCGCGACGTGCAGCACGTTGTCCGCGCCGAGACGCAGGGGGTATCCCAGTCCCAACCGCAACAAGACCGGGAGGGAGAACGACTCGGTGAACACCACTCCCGGCAGCGTGCCGTTGTCCCCGAATCGCGTCGGGTCTTGATCGTACAGGATGCGAAGGTCGCGGCCGGAGTATTTCGCGCGCGTGCCGAAGTTGGAGACGCTCGCGCCCATGTGCAGGCCCTCCGGCGCGAGGCGGTACACGGTGCCCACGTTCACGCACATCGCACTCGCCGATACGTGCCACACCGTTTCCTGCGCGTAGGTAATCTGTCCGCCGACCATGAACCGGTCCGTGACGGGCGCCGCATAGCCCACGCCGATCGCGACGTCGGACGCCGTGTACCGCTCACCGGTGCCGGCGGGCTGAGCGACGGTGCGCACATCGATGTCGCCGGACCCCAGCGCCGTGACCGTGGCGTAGACGCGGCCGTCGTTTGGCAGGCGCAGGGCGGCGGCGGCGTAGTCATACGAGATACCCGCGAACCACGCACTGTGCGTGAACAGCACCTCGTGGCCCTCGATCGTCGCCGCGGCAGCCGGGTTGTAGAAGGCGCCGTTGAGGCCGCTACCCAACGACGCGGCCGCGTTGCCCATTCCTGCAAACTGCGCGCTCGGTTCGATCAGCAGGAATTGCCCGATCGATGTTCCGGTCTTGCTCTGCGCGTGAGAGGCGGTGTGGGCGAGACACAGGGCAACGCACACACTCCAACCGATTCGATGGTTCATCGCTCGCCTCATCTGATGATCGAGAACTTGCCGGTGTACTCGCCGCCGTTAGGCGCTTCCACGTGATAGACGTAGAGCCCTGGCGCCGCATCCAGATTGTCCTTCGTGCGCAGATCCCAGGCGAGAGCGCCCTCGCTCGTTCCGTCGTGGACCAAGCGGCGTACCAACTCCCCGTGCACGGTGTAGATCGACACGTTGCCGCCGAGCGGAATCGCGCGGAACTCCATGCGTCTCTCGCCCCGGCCCGACACGGCGAACCGCGCAGGTTCGAAGCTGGCGGAGCCCAGGTACGGATTGGGGACGACGTACGGCGTTTCCGCGAGACCGTTCGGCGTCGTGGCGGGCGTCACGTGCTCGCGCGTGGTACGGAAAACGAACTCGTCTCCGGCGGTGAACGGCCGCGTGAGACGCAGCTCGTAGACGTCCCCCGTCGTGAGCGGCGCCTGTCCGAGCGTGTCCAGTTCGACGCGCCACGTGACAACCGGGGTCGTGGGAGCGGACGGCGCATACGTTGCGATGTCGATGAATTCGTCGGTGCGGCTCAGCGTGCCGTTCGCGTCCAGATCACGGAAGCGAAACGTCATGCGCTGATCGCCAAGAGCGGTGTGCGCGATGACGCGGAAGCGCGCCGGGGTGGCGCGCACCGGGAAGATGGCCAGACCCGTATCGACGACGGCGCTGTCGAAGACCACGGTCATGTCGTCCGGATACCCGGGGCGCACCTGGTTGTTCGGCAGCACCGGTTGGTAGATCGCGCGTGCGTGTGCGCGCGACGGGCTGGCGGCGGTGAAACCCGATCGCTCCGTATCCGGCGTCACGCTGAGCGGCGTCGAGATCACCGGCAGGAGTCCCAGTCCCACGGGGCCGACGCCCAGCCCGAAGAGATCGCGCCCTCCCGCGAACACCGTCGTCCCCGTCGTGCTGTCCCGCAATGTATAGGCATTCGCGCGCAGGCTGTCCGGAGATGGCGTCGTGAACGTCAGAGACATCAGATGATCGTCCGGGACTTGCGTGGAGTTGACGACGTCGATGCGCACGGTGCCCGAGCCGCGTCCAGCAACGTGCTCGAGCGAGTCGGTGCTCGAGCGGCGAAAGCCCGCAACGCGCGGGTTCGGGCGGACGGCCACGACGTTGGTCGGGAGGATCACGCCGCCGCGCGGTGTCCGGGACACGGCGATGGCGTTCTCCGACGGATAGAACGAGAGTGAATCCAGTTCGGATTCGAATCCATAGTCGTAGGCGCACACGGCGTAGTAATACTGCTGGCCGTTCGTGACCGTGGTGTCGGTCCATGTGTGCGTCAGGCCCGTTTCGGATCCCAGCCAGTAGGCCACACCCTCCACCGCTTTTCGGGAGTAGCCGCGCCGTCCGTCGACGAGATCGAATTGCGCGATCGGCTGCCCGTTGCCGAACCCGCGCGTTCCGCGTCCCGTCGTGATGACTTTGGGGTCGCGGAACTCCGGGTCCGTGGAGCGGTAGATGCGGTATCCCTCGAAGTCGAATTGGAACGTCACGGGGTCGACGCTCTTCTCGGCGACGTCGTCCCACGACAGGCGGACGGATCCATCGCCCGGTTCCGCGGTGAGTGTGGGCAACTCCGGCGGCACGGCGAACTGGTAGTTGGCATTGTAGATTTGCTGCACCGTTTGCACCGTGCTGCGCAGTTCCTCCAGATCACCGCCGAAGGCGAGCGCCAGACTGAATCGCTCTCGCTTCCCTGCCGCCAGCGTGAAGGGTCCGGATGCAAAGAGGAACCCGATGTTGTAGTTTGCCGCAAGCGGTCTGTCGAAGCGGTTGGTTTCCACCGGGTCGGTGAATTGGTTGTAGAGCTTTTCCGGCCAGTGCGCGTTGTCCGTGTAGAACAGGATGCCGTCGGTGGTCGGATCGGGGTTGCCGATGCCGGGGCGAATCCGATTCAGCTTGAAGCCGGTGAGCCCGATCTGGTCCGACTCGTGCAGGTCGGTGCGATCGACGTTGGTCTCGCCGTCCGTGGGAATGCCGTCGCGCTCCCCTGTGTCGTTTGTGTGATCCACGCCGTCCGCGCCGACGTCGTGCAGCTCGGCGACCCAGTCCATGTCTTCGTCGCCGGTCCACCACACCCCGGCACGATAGGCCGGACGATCGGTCAGCGCGCCGTAGGCTGCTTCGAACTTCGTCCGGTCGTAGTGCGCGTCGACGTACGCCTCGATCGCCGCGGCGCCCACGATCATCTCGCCCGGGCCGCCGTCGCGCGTCTCGTCGGTGATTCCGTCCTCGTCGTTGTCGATGCCGTCCAGCGCCTTGCCCGGCGTTTCGAGGTATGCGTAGCCGAGATATCCGGTCCGGCTGCAACTGCCCGCCAAGTCGACGCCGTGCCCCTGCCGGTCCCATGTGTACACGAGGTTTAAGCGCGAATCGTCGAAGAACGCATTGTCGTCGTCGGACTCGGCGATGCCGTCGCACGACAGAGCGGACCCGCCGACGCCAGAATCCATATACAAACCGAAGATGATGTTGTCGTTGTAGTCGGTCGTGCTCTCGTTGACGATGTCGTAGTGCCAGAAGATCACGTTGCCGGCCTGCGGGTTCGACCACTGGAACCCGCGGACCTCGACCTTGAGGGCGAGGCCGCGGCGCGTGAGGTCGCTCGCGTCGGGGTTGAACGGCAGGAGGCTGTAGTACTGGTCGTCCATGACCGTGAAGCTCTCCTGGTCGGCCGCGGGACGCTTGCCGAAGTAGCCGTCCCAGCTCCCGGCCCAGCCCGGATCGTCCGGGTCGGCCAGGTGAC
>CAZEPH010000105.1:0-8066 GCA_964514075.1 uncultured bacterium
GGGCAGCGGTCCGTCGCCCCGCGCGAGCTGCGCATCGGCGGGACTGTTCGTGAACGGCGCGTTCCACTTGTACGGCGGCGTCGGCGCGTCGAACGTCTTTTTCAGTGCGAGCTTCGTGCTGCGCCTGAGTCCCGCCCGCTGGGAAGCGGTGCCCGACAGCGGCATCGTTCCGCCGAAGCGCATGGCGCAGCAAGCCGTGGACGACCCCCTGCACCACCGTATGATCGTCTTCGGGGGATGGACCGGCGCGCCGAACAGCTCGATGTCCGACACGTGGGGTATGAGCTACGGCGCCATCGGTTCACCGGCGATCACGTGGTTTCCGCTCGTGACGTCGCCGCCCACACCGGAAGGCCGGTACGGCGCGGGACACTTCTACGACCCCGACAGCGCGCGCATGCTGATGTTCTACGGTGGGACCAACGCCACGTCGTACGACATGAACATCATGCAGCTCGATGTGAACACGCTGTAGTGGAGCGCGTTTCCGACGGTGAACCAAGGGCCGGCGGGACGCACGGGCACATCGGTCGTGTACGACTCGTTGCGTCATCGCGTCGTGCTCTTCGGTGGGTTGCAGGATTCGCCGGGCACGCACATGAACCACTCGGTCAACGACACGTGGGTGCTCGACATGTTCACGCGCACCTGGACGCAAGTGGCAACGGATACGACACAGGCACGGCCCGGCACACGCTTCCGTCCCGCGCACGACCTGGATCCGCTGCGCGATCGGTGGATCATTACGTGCGGCGCGGACACGGTGTCGCTCGTCGCGCGCGACACCGTGCGCTTCTGGAACGACACATGGGCATTCGACCTCAACACGCTCACGTGGTCGCAACTGGCCACGACCAATCCGCCGGTTCCCCGCTACGACATTACGGGGTACGTCATTCCGGACCAAGATCGCTTCGTATTCTTCGGCGGTGCGATCCAGGAGCAGTACGACGTGAGCGAGTGGTGGTCCCTCGATCTTGCGACGAATCAGTGGACGCTGGAGACGCCCTCCGGCGTCGTGCCGCACGAGCGGAACGGTTACTCGATGGTGTTCAATCGTGCGCGACGATGGTTGATTCCGTACGCCGGCACGGACGGCAACAGCCTTCTATCGGACGGCGCGATTTTCTATCAAGCGCCGATCGAAACGGGCATCACGGGGCTTCCGTCGCTGCCGGACGGAACGGTGCGTGACGTGCAGAGCGGTCCGCTCCGCCTGTCCACCGTGCGCCGGTCGTCGACGCCGGTGATGGATCTCCTCGTGCATCTGGATGGTGGCGGGCGCGCCGACCTGCGCGTCCTCACACCCGCCGGACATTGCGTGTGGGCCACGTCCGTCACCGTGCCGCCGTCGGGGGAGAGCGCCGTCCGATGGAACGGTCGCACGGCGACGGATCGCGAGCTCGCGAACGGCGTCTACTTCATGAGCGCCGGCGCGCGCAGCGCCCGCGTCACCCAGAAGGTTGTGATCGTCCGCTGAGACGGTGCGCGACGTCTTCGCGCACGCACTCGACGTACGCGTCGTAGACGTCACGCGTCACCGGTCCAGGCACACCGCGGCCGATGCGCGTCTCACCCACCGCGACGACGGGGACGATCTCGCGCACGCTCCCGGACATGAAGCACTCCTCCGCGGAGTGCAGGTCGGCGAGCGTGAACGCGCCGTCCGAGGCGGACAATCCGAGGCGCGGGGCAAGCGAGAGCACCACAGCGCGCGTCACGCCGGGGAGACATCCGCACGCGAGGGACGGCGTAAGAAGGACGCCGTCGCGCACGAAGAACACGTTCGCGGCGGTGAACTCGGACACGCGGCCGTCGTGCGTGAGGAAGAGCGCATCGTCGGCGCCCTGCAGTGCGGCTTCGCGGCGCGCGAGCAAAGCGGAGAGACTGCTCGTCGTCTTGAGCCCCGCGAGCGGCGAGGTCACGTCGCGCCGGGCCGCGGACACGATCACCCGCACACCGCGGTCGCGCGCGTCGCTCCAGTCCGGCACGGGGCCGGCGGTCACGAGTAGCGCGCTCGCCGCGCCGTCCGACGCGGCGGGCGCGGGCGCGCCGCTCGCCGCCACGGCGAAGAGGCTGATGCGGAGCACCGCGTCGGTCGCACGGTGCGCGTTCAACACGGCGTGCACCGCGCTCTCGATCGATTCCCGTGCCGGCGTGTGCAGCCCGATGCGCTCTCCCGCGCACACGATGCGCTCCACGTGATCGCCCACGCGGAACAGCACACCGTCGTAGGAGCGCAGCGTTTCGTAGAGGCCGTAGCCGTACTGCACGCCGAGCGCGCGCGCGGAGAGGCGCGCGTCGGCTTCCGGGACGAGCCCGCCGTCCCACCACACGAGCGACATCACACGCCTCCAGCCGCGGCGTCCAGATCGGCGCCGATCGCGCGCGCGAGCGCGCGGCCCTTCACCAACGTTTCCTCGTATTCGTGGTCCGCACGCGAATCCGCCACGATGCCGCCGCCCACCCACAAGTGCAGGCGGCCGCGCGCGACGACAAGCACGCGAATCGCCATCGAGAGCTGGCAGTCGCCGCCCCAGCCGATCCACCCGATCGCCCCGGTGTACGCGCCGCGCCGCACGGACTCCACCTCGTCGATGATCTCCATCGCGCGCAACTTGGGCGCGCCGCTGATCGATCCGCTCGGAAACGTCGCGCGCAGCACGTCGGACGTGCGCACGGCCGGGCGCAACGTGGCGGACACCGTGGACGTGAGGTGATGCACGCTCGCGAACGACTCGAGTGCGGCCAACTCCTCCACGCGCACGCCGCCCGCGACGGCGAGACGTCCCACGTCGTTGCGCTCGACGTCCACGATCATCACGTGCTCCGCGCGATCCTTCTCGCTGGCGCACAGCGCCGCGGCGAGCGCGGCGTCCTCCGCCGGCGTCGCGCCGCGCGGCCGCGTACCTTTGATCGGCCGCGTCGTGAGACGCGCTCCGCGTCGCTCGAGAAACAACTCCGGCGAGGCGGAGAACACCTGCACGTCGGGCGTGACGACCGCGGCGGCGTAGGGAGCGGGCGCTGCGTCGCGCAAGCGAGCGTACACGGCGCGTCCCTCCGCCGCGTCGCAGGCGCCACTGAATCGCTGCGCGATGTTCGCCTGGTAGATGTCCCCGTCGCGAATCGCGCGCTGCACGCGCGCGATGCCCGCCGCGTACGCGCGGTAGTCCGTCTCGCGATGCAGCGTGATGGGCGAGGCGGCGGGACGCGGCGCCGACGCGGCGCGGGTGAGGAGAGCCTCCAACGCATCGAGGCGCCGTTCCGCTTCCGCGCGCGCGGCGTCGTGCGTGAGCGGCCAGCCGCTCGCGCAGAGCGTCGCGCTGCTGCGCGCGTGGTCGACCACCGCGATGGCGTCGTACACGCCGAACGCCACGTCGGGTACGCTGAGATCGTCGCATGCGCCGCGCGCGCGCGGCTCGATCGTGCGGCCGAAGTCGTACGACACGTACCCCGCGAGACCGCCGCACCACGGGACGCCGTCCGCGCCCTCCGGACGCGGCCCGTCGTGGACGAGCATGTCGAGCACCGCCAGCGTGTCGCCCGTCTGCACGGAGCCGTCTGGCCACGCGAGCCGCGCCTGCGCGCCGAACGCGGTCACCGTGACGACCGGAGACGGTGCGTAGTAGCTGAATCGCCCACGCGCATCCGTGCTCTCGAGGCACACGCTCCACGCGCCCGGCGCGTGCGCCGCCGCGGCCGGCAGGGCCGCGTGCACCGCGCGGCGCACCAGCGTACGGCTCGATCCGACGGGCGTCACGGGAGTCATCGTGCGGCATCATAGCGGGGAGCATCGGAACAATGGAACGGTTGACCGCAGGGGATGTCCCCCCTAGGCTCGCCGTCCCCCGCACCGCACACCACTGGAGGACGTCATGCGCAACGTCGTGATTCTCGGAACAGGCGCCGCCGGATTGACCGCGGCCATCTACGCCGCACGCGCCAATCTGGAGCCGCTCGTGTTCTCGGGAGCGCAGCCGGGCGGGCAACTCACCATCACGACGGACGTCGAGAACTTCCCGGGCTTTCGCGACGGCATCCTCGGTCCCGATCTCATGCGCGACATGCGCGAGCAGGCGCTGCGCTTCGGCACGGAGATCGTCGACGACGAGGTCACGCGCGTGGACCTGTCCGCGCGGCCCTTCCGCATCGAGTACAGCAAGGCGACGGTGGAGGCGCGTACGCTCGTGATCGCCACGGGCGCGTCGGCCAAGTTGCTCGGCCTGCCGTCCGAGACGAAGCTAATGGGACACGGTGTGTCCGCCTGCGCGACGTGCGACGGGTTCTTCTACAAGAACAAGAACGTGATCGTGGTCGGCGGCGGCGACACGGCGATGGAAGAGGGGACGTTCCTCACGCGCTTCGCGTCACACGTGACGATCGTGCACCGCCGCGATCAGCTGCGCGCGTCGAAGATCATGCAGGAGCGGGCGCGGGCGAATCCCAAGATTTCCTTCGTGTGGAACGCCGCGGTCGAAGACATCCTCGACGTATCGAAGGGCGTCGTGACGGGCGTGCGGCTGCGCGACACGGTTACCGACGAGATCACGCAGATGGACATCGACGGCGTGTTCATCGGCATCGGGCACCAGCCAAACTCCGCCCTGTTCGCGGGACAACTCGACATGATGCCGAACGGCTACATCGTGACGACGAACAACACCCGCACGAGCGTGCCCGGCGTGTTCGCCGCGGGCGACGTGCAAGACCCGGTGTACCGGCAGGCCATCACCGCCGCGGGCAGCGGGTGCATGGCGGCGCTCGACGCGCAGCGCTTCCTCGAACACCACGGCGAGGCTTAGCCGGCGCTCCAGGGAACGTCGGTCACGCCCGCACGCGCGTTCGCCGCGCGCGCCATCACGAAGAGCAGGTCCGAGAGGCGGTTCACGTAACGCACGACCTCGCCGCGCACGCTCTCCGCTCGCGACAGGGCAACGATGCGCCGCTCGGCGCGGCGAGCGACGGTTCGGGCGGAATGCAACGCCGCCGCGGACGGTGATCCTCCCGGCAGAATGAACTGGCGCAGCGGTTCGACCTCCGCCTCGCGCGCATCGATCCAGCCCTCCAGACGCGCGATATCCGCGTCGTCGACGGGGCGGCCCGGCACGGCATTACCGCTCTTCGACGGCGCCGCCAACTCCGCTCCGAGACGGAACAGGTCGCATTGGATCGTCTCCAACTCCGCCACGCGCGCGTGCGTCTCGGGCATGCCGCTCTCGCGATAGACCGCGGCCGCCCACCCCAGCGCGGCGTTCGTCTCGTCGATCGTGCCGTACGCCTCGACGCGCAGCGCGTCCTTGGTCACGCGCCCGCCGCCGAAGAGCCCCGTCGTCCCATCATCCCCTGTGCGTGTGTACAGTTTCATGTGTCCTCGTCATTGACGCGCGCTGAGGCCGACCGCCACACTGGAAAGTGCTTCGTCGCTGCACGTGGCCGCCGTGTCCTCTCGCCGTGCCGGCGACTCCTCCACTTCCCTGCATCTCCCGTACTCCTGAGGAGGTTCGCTATGCTACGCCGACTCGCCCTGGCCGTCGCCGGGGTTCTCGTGTGCGCCGCGAGTGCACACGCCGCCGCCGTGTTCGTGGCCGTGCAAGACAACACGTTCTCCCCGCCGGTGATCACCGCCGCATCGGGCGACAGCATCGTGTGGACCAACACCGGCCTCGCGTTGCACACCGTGACGAGCACGAAGCCCGCGCCTCCGGGTCGCGTGTTCGACCAAACGCTTGCGCCGGGACAGACGTTCGTGTGGATCGTCCCGCGCCTGACGCGCACCGCACGTCTCCCGTACCAGTGCAACTTCCACGTCGTACTGGGGATGAAGGGCGCGATCAACCTCACACCGTAGTCGGATTCTTGGGGGACGAACCGGGGAGGAGAAGCGCGGTCACGCTCTGATACCGCGCGTATTCCTCCCCGGCGGCGCGCGCGATCGCATCGTCGATGCGTCGCGCGCGCACTGCCATCGACGCGCCGAACACCCCCATCGCGATAGCCGGCCGCCACCATCCCGGCAGCACGAACGCCGTACCGCACACGAGCAGCAGGATCGCCAACTCCTGCGGCCGCCGCACGCGTGCATACGGCCCGTACGTGAGAAAACGTTCGCGCACCGTCACGGCGACTGACCGATCGGCGTAGCGCATGCGCACGGCCGCCTCCCATGCGAGGAGCCACGCTCCGGCACATGCGCACAGCGCGCCCCCCCACGCACGCATGACAACGATCGCCGGCGTCTGCGCCTCAGCCCACGCGGCCGGCGTGGGGAGCAACGCCATCAATCCGAGAGCGTGCCACGCGACGAGCCATCCCGGCGTGGCCGCGTCTCCCTGGAGAACGGGCGGGGCGCGCCGCGTCCGGAGGAGCGACGCGGCCCCCACGCACCACGCGACCGCGGCGCACACTTGTGCCGTGAGCGCAATGAGAACGGCGGTCGTCTGTTCCGGGGTGGGCGCGGTCATCGCTCCGCAGGCTATCGAAATGCGCCGCTCCGGTCGATACCTGGAAAGGACGTCTCACGAAGGCCCGCCCCGGCGGCGGACGGTCAGGGAGGAGCGGCATGAACAACGCGGGGCGCACGCATCGCCGCGTGACGGTACTGTTGGCCGACGACAGCCCGACGCAACTCGGCATCGTCCAGGCTATGCTGGAAGAGCGCGGCTTTCACGTCGTCACGGCGTGCAACGGCATCGACGGCGTGAATCGCGCGTATACCGACTCGCCGGACATCATCGTGTCCGACGTGGTCATGCCCGAGTTGAACGGGTACCAGTTCTGCCGGTTGATCAAGAACGACTGGTTCACCGCGCACATTCCGGTGATCCTCCTGACCAGCTTGGGACAGCGGCAGGACAAGTTCTGGGGCACGGAATGCGGCGCGGACGTCTACCTCACGAAGGAAGAAGACCTCGAACGTCTGCCGGATGAGATCCGGCGCCTCACGCACGACCGCCCCGCGCGGCAATCGCCCCTGCGCGACACGGTGCTCGTGAGCGCGTCGGAGTTGGCGAGTGCGACGGTCAAGTCGCGCGTGAACTACCTGCTCGACCGGCTGCTGTTTCAGTCCATCGTGGCGAACCGCATTCGTGAGATCACACGCTGCCTCGACGACGAACGCGCGATGATCGAGGAGTTCTTCACGCTGCTCGACCAACTCGAGGACTACGAAGTTGCCGTGCTCGGATTCCAGGTGGCGGACGAGGTCCACCTGCACCTGCACGCCTCACACCCGACGAGCCGCGAGATGGTGCGCCGTGTGCGTGCGCTGGCGAGCGACGCGTTGGGCGTGACGGAGTCATCCGCCTCGTTGCGCGTCGCGGTGTACGGCGGCAGCAACGTCACCGGATCGGACATCGGCGACCCCGAGGATGTTCGCATTCTCTCGGAGCAGATCGCACTTGGTGCGGACCGGACGGGATTCCTGGGCGTGGCCCGTGTGAGCCCGCACCCCTTCGACGCGGAAAACGAGAACACGTTCGGGATCGTCGCGCGCGAACTGGCCGTGGTGGCCGGCTACTTCGTGCGCGCGTACGAGAACGACAAGATGCAAGCGGACTTCACCTCCATGATGGTGCACGACCTGCGTACGCCGATGACGGGCGTGCAAGGCTATGCGGAGATCATCGCCAGCGGCGCGACCGGTCCGCTCACGCCGCCGCAGCAGGAGATGCTCGACAGCATCCAAACGCTGAGCGGCCGTGTGGTCGAGATGGTCTCCGATTTCCTCGACGTCTCGAAGATCGAAGCGGGCCGCATCGACCTGAGCGAGGATCACTTCGTGATGTCGCAACCGGCGCGCACCGCGTCGGCGTCGATCGCGCCCATGGCGACGCAGAAGAGCATCCGCCTCTCCGTGAACGTGGAGGGCGACGACGTCGAGGTGATCGGGGACGAGAAGCGTCTCGAGCAGGTCTTCGTGAACCTGCTTTCCAACGCGGTCAAGTTCACGCCGGTGGGCGGTGAGATTCGCGTCGAGATGGCGACGACGACGGAGGGGTGGACGGCGCGCGTGTCCGACACGGGAGTGGGCATCCCGCCGGAAGGCATGGCGGATCTCTTCACGAAGT
>CAZEPH010000106.1:0-8063 GCA_964514075.1 uncultured bacterium
GGCGATGCACGCGCCGCTGCGCACGCTGCGCGCGCGCGGCGCGATCAGGCCCGCGATGCGCTGTCGCTCACGCGCCTCACCGCGCCCTTCGACGCGATCGTCTCCGGCACCTGGGGCGAGCCCGGCGAGGTCATCGCGCCCGGTGCGCCCGTCGTCGCGTTGCTGGATCGCGAGCGGCTGCGCGTCCGCACCGCCGTCGGCGATCACGACGCGGCGCGCGTGAGCGTGGGGGACGCGGCGGGCACGCCGCACGGCGACGGTCGCGTGCTCGTGGTGGCCGGCGCGGCGGATCCCGTGAGCGGGCTCTATCGCATCGACGTGTCGCTGCCGGCCGGCGCGCGTGTCGTCGGAGGACAGGTCGTCAGCGTGGAGATCACGCCCGGCACGTCGTCGGGCGGCGGACCCGTCGCGCTCGTTCCGAGCGATGCCGTGGTGCGGCGCGGCGGGCGCGACGTGGTGTACGTCGCCGTTCGCGGCCGCGCACGCGAGCGCGCCGTCGCCGTCGGAGAACCGCGCGCGACCGGTGTGGTCGTTCGCTCCGGCCTCGCACCGGGCGACAGCGTGATCGTGGTCGGCCAGCAGTATGTGGCCGACGGAACGGCGATCACGATCGATCGCTGATCGGCCCGGTCACCCGTCAGGAGGAAGCCGTGCAGGACAGACATCACGACAGCCCGACGCCGGCGCCGGGCGGCCTCATCCCGCCGCCCGTCCCACACGCATGACGCGCGACGACGCCCTCGCGCAGTTGCACGCGCTCGTGCAGTCGGAATCGCTGCGGCGGCACTGCCTCGCGGTGGAGGCGGTGATGCGCGCGGCCGCCGCGCGCTACGGCACGGACGGCGACAACGACACGGACGTCTGGGGCATCACCGGGCTCCTGCACGACGCCGACTACGAGGCGTATCCCGCGGAGCATCCGAACGTCATCGTGGCCTGGCTGCGCGCGCGCGGCGAAGAGCACATCGCGCACGCGATCGCCGCGCACTCGACGCAGTGGAACGTCCCGTACACGACCACGCTCTCCCGCGCGATCGTCGCATGCGACGAGTTGACCGGCTTCGTGCACGCGTGCGCGCGCGTGAACCCGAACGGCATCTCCGGACTTGAGCCGCCGTCCGTTCTCTCGAAGATCGAGAAGAAGAAGTTCGCGGAGAAGGTGGACCGGCACGAGCTGCGGGCAGGCGCGGAGTTGCTCGGCGTGCCGTTGGACGAGCACGTCGCGTTCGTGATCGGCGTGCTGCGCGCGAACGCGGAGGAGTTGGGGATCGCGTAGACGTCCCGCTCACGCGAGATCGATCACGCACTCGTCTTCCACCGGCGGCGCGTCTTCCTGTTCGCCGCACCCGGTCGCCGCCATGCACCGGATGCGCAGCGTGTTCGCGCTCACGTCCAGGCGCAGGAAGTGCTTGAAGAACGGCGGATCGTTCCAGTCGAGTATTTCCGAGAAGAAGCGGTGGAAGAACGAGCCGTTCACGACGGGGGTGAGCAGGCGCGCGATGCGGCGGCCGCGCGCCGTGATCGGAACGCCGCGTGCAGACGGACGGACGGGCGTGATGCCGATACGCTCGCTCATAATGGCGACGGCTTCGTCGGCGTCGAGTTGCATGGCTCTCTCCCGATACGGCAGCGCGAGGAACCGGGCGATACGTGCGAGCATGCGGTCGTGCACGCGGCTGTACGCGGCCAGCGAGTCGCCGCGCAGCGGATAGCACCGGAACTCGTCCTCGCGCACGCCGCGCACGGTGACGCGGGGAATCGTATGCGTCGCGTGCATGAACGCGCCGCCGCCGCCCGAGACGATGTACTGCAGCGTGCGCCCGTCCGCGAGGCGGACGGGATAGCGCTGGTAGTTGTGCGTGTCGCCGCCGATCGCCGCGACGAAGTGCGCGGCCGGATCGCTCACGATCTCGGCCACGGTGCCGCCGCCTTCGATCGGACACGGGTGCTCCGTGTTGTCCACGATCAGCGGCTTTCCGGTGATGAGCACCTTCGCCCGCGGCGAGCCGTGCGCGATGCGCCGCAGCCACTCGCCCTGCGCGCGATCGAGCCGTCCGCGAATCCCCGTGTCGATGCACACCAAGTCGAGCGCCGGCGTGGTCACGACGAAGTACGGCGCCGGCTGCGCGGGCGGGCGCTCCGCCGCGTACCGCGCGAGGGTCTGTTCTTCCGCGCCCTGCGGTCGCCGCCACAGGAGATTGCGCACCCACGCGAGCGAGAACGGGCGCGCGTGCGGAAGGTGATACGGGCGCGTCACGCCGCAGAAGACGCGCATGAACCCGTACAGCCCGTCGTACCAGTCGTGATTCCCCGGGATCGCGTAGATCGGCGCGGCGTACCGCGCGTACGGTTCGTAAAACTTTGACGGGTAGTCCGCCGCGTCGCCCGCGGGATAGATCACGTCGCTCGCGACGATCAGGAACGCGGTGTCGGCGCCTGCCGCGAGCAAGGGCGGAACAACGGCGAACTGCGAGGCGTCGCCTTCCCCCGTATCGCCGATCACGAGTGCGGCGAACGTGTCGCCGACGTCGGTGCGGTCGATCGTAAGCGCGCGCCCCGCGCACGCGTCCATCCACAACAGGCGCTCGTCGTCCGTCGGGTCGGAGAGTCCCATGGCGAGGACGTGGTTGCGCGCACGCCAGAGCACGCTCGGGCGCAGCCAGGAGAGCCGCACGGCGGGATCGCGCAGAAGCGAGCGGAACGCCCCCGGGCGCGCGCACGCCCACCCGGCCCCGCTCTGTGTGGTCCGTGAGTTCTCCATGGCGCGGGAGGGTATCGCGCCGCGCACCATCGCTGCTACCTTTCCCGCGTGCGTTTTTCCGAGCTCTCCACCTTATCCGTTCGTCACTGGCGATTCGTGCTCCTGCTCGTCGTCGGCACGATCGCGTTCGGCGTTCTCGGCGTCATGCGCATGGCCCGGCAGGAGGACCCGACGCTCGAGGTCAACGAGGTCGTCGTCTACAGCGTGTACCCGGGCGCCGCGCCGGCCGACGTCGAACAGCTGGTCTGCAAGCCGCTCGACGAGGCCATCAAAGGTGTCGACGACGTGCGCACGGTCATCTCGTTCGCGCTGAACTCGCTTGCGGTGATCGACGTCGTCATGGAAGACGGCGCGGATTACGCCAAGGTGACGGACGACGTGCGCACTGCGGTGCGCGCCGCGCAGTCTCTCCTGCCCGACGACGCGGAAGCGCCGTACGTCGAAACGTTCAACCCGCGTACGTCCGTCGCCACGATGCTCGTCGTGTTGAGCGGCGACTTCACCGATCGCGAGTTGAGCGATGCCGCGCGCGGCATGAAGGACGCTCTCGCGTTGCTGCCTGACGTGTCGCGCACGGAGTTGGTCGGCGAGCAGGAGACGGAACTGCGCGTCTCGGTGGACCCGGCGCGGAGCCGCGCGCTCGGTGTGCCGGCGCCGCTCGTCGCGCGTGCGCTGGCCGCGTCGCACGTGCGCGTGCCCGGCGGCACGCTGCCGCTCGGGCGCAGCTCCGCGCTGGTGTCGGTGGAGCACGAACTCGCGACCGTGGACGCAGTACGCGCCACACCGGTGGCGCAGCGGGGCGATGCGCTCGTGCGCGTGGGCGATGTGGCGTCGGTCATGCGCGGGAGCGGCGACCCCGTGAACCGCCTGCAGCAAGACGACGCCAACGCCGTCGCGGTGGCCGTGTACGCGCGCGAGCACGCGAACCTGATCACGCTCGGCAACCACGTGCGCGACGCGCTCGACGCCATGCGCGACCGCCTGCCGCGCGGCCAGCGCGTCGACGTCGTGCACGATCAGCCGGCGTCCATCGATGCGAACCTCACGTCGTTCGTGGAGAGCTTGCTCGAGGGCGCGGGACTCGTCGCGCTCACGGTGCTCGCGTTCATGGGGCTGCGTGCGTCGCTGGTCGTTGTGATGGCGCTGCCGTTGTCCATGCTCTTCGCCCTCGGCGCCATGCAGGCGTCCGGCTTCGACTTCGATCAAATCTCGATTATCGCGCTAATCATCGCGCTCGGCATGCTGGTGGACGACGCGGTCGTCGTCGTCGACGCGGCGCAGCGCTTCTTGGATCGCGGCGTCGCGCGCGTGCGCGCGGCCGTCACCGGCACCGCGTTCGTGTTCTGGGCGAACAACTCCAGCACGATGACCGCGATCGCGAGCTTTCTGCCGCTCTTCTTGATGGCGGGCATCAGCGGGCAGTTCATCCGCGCGATTCCTGCGGTGGTGAGTTATGCGTTGCTCGGTTCGTTGATCACCGCGCAGATCGTCACGCCGCTCCTTGCGTCCTGGTTCCTCCGCCCGTCGCGTCATGCCGTACCGGCCGCGCATCCCGACGCGGACATCGACGCGAGCGAGGACGACGCGGAGCACGAGAGGCAAAGCGAGGGGGCCATCCTCCGCGCGTTGCACCCATTGTACGGGCGCATGATCCACGCGTCGCTCGCGCATCCGTGGATCGTCGTGAGCACGTCGATCGCGTCGCTCGGCGTGGCGGCGCTCCTGATCACGCAGCTCGGCGTGCAGTTCTTCCCCAAGGCGGAGAAGCCGCTCTTCGTCATCCACGTGCACACGCCGACAGGCACGCGCTACGCGGTCACGGATTCCGTTACGCGGCGCGTCGACGCGATCGTCCGCGCGCGCCCCGAAGTGCAGACCGTCCTCACAAGCGTGGGCAAGGGACTGCCGCGGATCTACTACAACGTGCCGCAGCACAAGGAAGACGAAAGCTACGCGATGCTCTTCGTGCGGTTGAAAGGCACGTACCGCCATTCGATCGTGCCACCGTCCGCGGTGATCGATTCGTTGCGCCCGCGGCTCGAGGCACTGTCCGGCGTGGAGGTGCGCATGGAGGAGTTGGCACAGGGTCCATTGGTGGGCGCGCCCGTCGCCGTGCGCATTCAGGGTGAAGACCTCGATGTGATCTCGCGCATCGCGGGGCAGGTGAAGGCGGAGATCGCGCAGATTCCCGGCGCCGTGAACGTGGAGGACGATCTCGAGGAAGGTCTGCCCGAGTTGCGCGTGTCGCTCGACGCCGATCGCATCGCGCGCGCTGGGCTCACGCCGCTGCAGGTCGCAGGGATCATCCGCGGCAACGTGGCCGGCGAGGTGGTTGCACGCGTGCGGGAGGGCGACCGCGAAGTTCCCGTTCGCGTGATGAACGAATCGTCCCCCTCGCCTGATGCACGATCGTTTGCGGGGTTCGTCGGAGCGCCGTTGCCCGGATACGTCTCTGGCGCCACGCGCGAGGCGCCGCCGCAGAGCGCGGCCGATGCGCGCGTGCGGAGCGCCGGCGGCGAGCCCACGCTCGCGCCGCTCTCGTCGGTGATCGAGACGTCGTACCGGCACACGCGCAGCCAAATTGTGCGGCGCAATCTGCGGCGCACCGGCACCGTCCGCGCGGACGTCAACGGCACGCTTGCGTCGCGCGTGCTCGCGGAGGCGCAGCGCCGCACCGCGCACATCGCGCTGCCGCCCGGGTACTCCATGGAGTTCGGCGGCGAAAACGAAGAGCGCGATCGCGCGTTTGCATCGTTCGGGCGCTCCGCGTTGCTGGCGTTCTTGTTGATTTACGGCATCACGCTGTTGCAGTTCAACTCGCTCGTGCAACCGTTCATCATTGTCGTGACGATTCCGCTCGCGGCGGTCGGCGCGGTGTTCGGGCTGTTCGTCACGCAGAGCCCCTTCGGCTTCTCGTCGTTTCTGGGTCTCGTGGCGTTGATCGGTGTCGTGGTGAATCACAAGATCTACTTCATCGATCGGATCAACCACTATCGCACGCGCGGCGCGCCGACGCGGGAGGCGGTGGTGCTCGCGGGGCATTCGCGCTTGCGCCCCGTCGTGTTGACCGCGCTGACCGCGATCTTCGGCGTGCTGCCGCTCACGCTCACGGGGTCGTCGTTGTGGACGCCGTTCGGGGCGGTGCTCATCGCGGGACTCGTCGCGTCCACGGCGCTGACGTTGCTCGTGATGCCGGTGGTGTATGTGTTGATGGTCCGGGAGCGCGGAAACATCGGAGGGCGTGACGCGTGAGTCGCTATTCGCCGACAGGACCAGAAGCGGAGTTCGATAGTTCGAGAGCGGAGTGCTGCGGGAGTACACTCCGTGCGCGAGCGCGTCCGCCCACACCGTCGCCCGGGCGCTCGCTGTCGTGCATGGAGAACTGATCTTGATCCACCCGTTTCGCGACGGGAACGGCCGCGTGGCGCGCTTCCTCGCCTTCTTGATGGGACTTCAGGCTGGCCTTCCGCCTCTGGACTTCTCTCCGCTCCTTGCGGAAGAGCGGCAGCCGTACTTCGACGCGATCCGCTCGGTGGTGGACCGAGACTCCTCCACCGTCGACGGCCACTCGGTGTCGTCTCTCTCGAACGGTGTGTAGATGTTCTCGATGGCGGAGGATGTCTGGGCGGTGATACACAGTCCCGCACGCTGGCGCGCCGCGGACTTGACGTAATGATTCGTCTGTCGAAGGGACATGATGTGATCGCACGCAAGGTGGACACTTGTGACCAGATGGTCCTGTGATATCGTCGCGCTCATGCTTCGATTCTCTCTGCTGGTATTGCTCCTTCTCGCCTCCCCGGCGCACGCCGCCGACTGGACCACGCCCGCCGAGCGCACGCACTACCGCACCACGCCGACCTACGACGAGACGATGGCCTACGTGCGGCGCATCGCCGCCGCGTCTCCGTGGGTGCGCGTGACGACGTATGGGACGAGCGCGCAAGGCCGCGCACTTCCGCTCGTCATCGTGTCGAAGCGCGGTGCGTTTACGCCGGCGCGCGCGCGTGCGCTCGGCGAACCGATCGTGCTCGTGCAGAACGGCATTCACGCGGGCGAGATCGAAGGCAAGGATGCGTCGCTCGAATTGCTGCGCGACATTTGCGTCACGAAGACGCGCGCAGCGCTGGCGGATCATGCGACGCTGCTCATTCTCCCGATCTTCAACGTGGACGGGCACGAGCGGCGCAGTCGCTACAACCGCATCAACCAGAACGGGCCGGAGGAGATGGGATGGCGCTCCACGGCGCTCGGGTTGAATCTCAATCGCGACTATCTCAAGGTAGAAACGCCGGAGATGCGCGCGCTGATCGGGCGCGTCTTCACGCAGTGGTGGCCGCACGTGCTCGTCGACAATCACACGACGGACGGCGCGGATTATCAGCACGATCTCACGTACGCATTCAATCACGGGGCGGACACGCCGCGCGCGGTGGAGCGGTGGTGCGTCGAGGCGTTCGAGTCGCGCGTGATGAAGCGGTGCGAGGCGATGGGGCACATCGTCGCGCCGTATCTCTCGTTTCGCGGCGACCGG
This sequence comes from uncultured bacterium, assembly GCA_964514075.1. GTDB lineage: Bacteria > Eisenbacteria > RBG-16-71-46 > CAZEPH01 > CAZEPH01 > CAZEPH01. The sequence continues at coordinate 7,296 of CAZEPH010000106.1, forward strand.
CCGCGGAGCGGGATCGACTTCGGGTCGAGTTCGCCGCGCTACTCGACGGGGTATGCGACCGTGCAGTGCCGGCCGGGGATTCTCGTCGAGACGCACATGCTCAAGCCGTACGACACGCGCGTGCGCGCCACGTACAACCTCATGGTGGCGCTGTTGGAGGAGATCAACGCGCATCCGCGCGAGCTGACGGATGCGGTGCGTGCGGCGGAAGCGGAGGTTGCCGCGCGCGGCCGCACTGTTGCTCTGACCACGCGCCTATCAGACGTGAGCGTGCCGTTTGCGTATCGTGGGCGCGTGGCACAGAGCGTGATGAGCGACATCGCCGGTGCGCCGGTGCCGCACTACACCGAGGCTGCGTGGGATACGATCGTTCCTTTGTATCGCGACGTCGTGGCGGGTGTGAGCGTGCAGCAGCCGCTCGGGTACATCGTGCCGCAAGAGTGGTCGCATGCGCGCGAGTGGCTTGCATTGCACGGCGTGCGCTTCACGCCGCTCGCGCGCGCGTGGTCGGATACCGTGGAGATGACGCGGCTCGTTGCGTGGGATGTCGCGCCGCGCGCCGCCGAAGGGCATCGCTCCGTGACAGCGCGCGAGGTGCGTGTGGAGCGCACGTACCGCACGTTTCGCGCGGGCGATCTGTGGGTGTCGCTCGATCAGCCGCGCGCGTTGGTCGCCATGCATATTTGCGAAGCGCAGGCGCCCGACGGCCTGCTGTACTGGAACGCATTCAACACGGTGCTCGAGCCGAAGGAGTACGCCGAGGATTAC
>CAZEPH010000107.1:0-8061 GCA_964514075.1 uncultured bacterium
CGCTCAGTGAGAACCCGAGCCAGTCGCCGGATGCAGGCGTCGTTGCGGCGCCGTCGTTGTTGGTGTCACCGCCCTGCGAGTCGTCCTTGCGGGACGTGAACCACACCGGGTTGTCGCTGGTGCCGTTCGTTCGTAGGTGGGCGCTGGCGCCGCTGAGCGAGAGCACAGAGCCGGCGAGGTCGAACTTGACGACGGTCCCCGCAGCGATCTCCAGTGAGTCGGCGCCGGAGCATGTGACCGAACCAACGACGTACGGAAACGCCGGATTCGCGCCCCAACTCCACTTCTGATCCGGAGCGTTGTTGCCGAGGGTGCCGTTCACGTAGATTCCGTTCACCGTATTGCCCGACCCGGTGATGTTGCTCGGGAACGAGCCTGGGTTTTGGTTCACCTTGATCCCATATCCGGCATTGCCGCTCGCTGCGATGTTATCGAAAACCGGCGGGACGGTCGGCGAGATCTCGAACCCGTCGCCCGCGTTGCCGATCGCCGTGAGGTTGGCGAACGATGACAACGTGCACGAGATCCGAATGCCGTCGGACGCACTGAAGCGTGTGCCGCCGCCGTTCCAGGAGATGCTGCTCGGGACGCCGGACGTGGTCCACATGTTCGCCGCGCCGCTGGACCCGCCGTACGCGACGTACGTCCAGTTCAGATCGAGCGACGCGGAGTTGTTCACGAGAAGAGCCTGCCAATCGCCCCCGGCGGGCGCCGAGGCCATGCCATCGTTGTTGGTATCGCCGCCGACCGAATCGTCCTTGCGCGATGTGAACCACACGGGGAACTCGCTGGTGCCGTTCGTTCGTAGGTGGGCGCCGGCGCCGCTCAGCGAGAGCACAGTGGCCGGGAGGTCGAACTTGACGACGACGAGATCGTCGAGGAGGAGCGTGTCGGGGCCGCTCACCGTGAGATTCCCGATCACGTACGGGATGCCGTTCCCACCCCATCGCCACGTTTGCGCTGGAGCCGACCCGCCGAGCGTTCCCGAGACGAAGACGCCGTTCACGCCGTTCTGGGAGCCGCTGAACCGCGATTCCGGGAACGACCCCGGATTCTGCGTGACGCGCATCGCGTAACCGCCGTTTCGCATCGCGGAGAAGAAGCCGTCGATGACGGGCGGATTCATTGGCGTGAGCACAAGTCCGGCACCCGCGTTGTCGTTCGCGCCGACGCCGGCGCCGGTGATCGTCGCGTCGACGCACAGGATGCGTGCGCCATCACTCGCGGAGAAGCTGCAGGTAACGTTGTCGAGGATCACCGAAGCGGCAGAGCCGGCGGAGGTCGCCAGGTTCGCCCACGCACCGGATCCTCCGTATAAGAAGTCCGCGTTCTTGAGATCGGCGCTGCAATCGCTGTTCAAGAAGACCGCTTGCCAGTCTCCTGGTGCCGGAGTGGACGCGCTCCCATCGCCGTTCGTGTCGCCGGCGATCGCGTCGTCCTTGATCGACGTGACGGTGGAGCGGGGTCCGGTGGTTCGCAAGTGGGCGCCAGCACCAGTTACGAAAAGGGATGCGCCGACCCCACTCAGCTTCACGACGGCACCCGCGATTTCCAGTGTATCGCCCGACGTCACCTGCAGCGGGCTCGACGTGATCACGTAGGGAATCAGGTTCTGTTCCCATCTCCATGTCTGATTCGGCGACGACCCGCCGAGCACACCGCTGACGACGATCCCGTTCGTCCCGTTCCCGGATCCTCTAATCGTCGCGGGGAACGAGCCCGCGCCCGACGTCACGCGGACCGCGGCGCTGCCGTTCTGGCGGCAGTCGAGAACATCGAGCTGCGCCGCGTTGGTGGCGCTGACCTCGATGCCGTCCTGCGCGTTGCCGGTTGCGAACACGTTCGAGAGCGAGACGTCGATCGCCGAGACGCGTATTCCATCACCGGCGGAGGCATCGGAAGCGCCGCCCACCCAGGACACCAATGTCGCCGGGCCACTGGACGTCGCGAGGTTCGCCCACCCGCCGCCGCCGCCGAATCGCATGTTCGTATGGGAGAGGGTCACGACTCCACCGCTCTGGGCAAACAGCGCGACCCAGTCGCCGGGGACAGGATTTCCCCCGACGCTGTCGGAGCGGCTTGTGAATGTCACGGGCGCGGTGGGCTGGCCCTGGGCATTGAGCGCTCCGAAGACCGAGATCGAGTTCCCCCCGTTCGTCTTCACGACGACTCCGGCTTCGATCGTCAGGGTCTGTCCCACCGGCACTGTGACGGACCCATTCACGATGTACGGGTCGTTCGCTGCACTCCACACTCCCGATTGGTTCCCCGAGACAAACGTCTCCGCGTGCGCCGCGCCGGGGGCTGTCCCAGTCAAGGCAATGGTGACGAGAACGAGCGTGAGAAACGGGATCGAGCGCGCGGTCATGACAGAAACCTCCATCTCGGCGTAATGCCGAACGTGCGGGAGTCGTTGGCTTCGCCGACTCGCGAGTGCAGCACGGGGCCGGCGGGATGTCCGTGTTGGTCCTCTCAGCCGAAAAGCACGGGCCAAACCCGCCACGAAATCGTGTCGCCCAGCAGGGACCGTCACGCCCACGCCGCGCGCGTCGTCCACGCGTGCACCCGTATGCTAGAGTGCATACACGGAGAGGAGCACGAGAACCGTGAGCGAACGCAGCCACGAGATCACTCGACTCATCAACCGCGCCGCGAGCGGTGACGATGCCGCGGCGCGTGAGGTCTTTCCTGCCATCTACGGCGAACTGCGCGGGCTCGCGTCGGCCAAACTCTCGCATTTCCCTCCAGGCGGCACACTCCACACCACCGCGCTCGTGCACGAGGCCTACCTGCGTGTCGTCGATCGGAACCCTGCCGGCTGGGAAGGCTCGCGCCACTTCTACTTCACGGCCGCTCGCGCGATGCGCGACATCCTGGTGGAGGACGCGCGCCGCAAGGCGAGCCGCAAGCACGGCGGCGATCAGAAGCGAGTCGACCTCGATGACGCGCCGTGGATCTACGACAAGACCCCGGAGGACGTCCTCGCACTCGACGCGGCGCTTTCGAAGCTGGAGAAGGAGGACGAAGAAGGCCACCGCGTCGTCTTCCTGCATTTCTACACGGGACTGACTTTTCCGGAGATCGCCGACCTGATCGGCGCGTCGCTGCGTGCCGTCGAGCGGAAGTGGCGCTTCGTGCGCGCCTGGCTCGCGCGCGAACTCGAGGCCTCGGTCCCATGAGCGGCGGCCGTTCTTCGGACGCCAGCCGGCTCGCGCGGGTCGAGGCTCTCTTCCACGAGTGCGTGGCGCTTCCCGCGGCGCAGCGGGAGGCGCTCCTCGATGCGCGTTGCGGCGCGGACGCTTCGCTGCGTGCCGAGGTCCTCGATCTTCTCGCGCGCGACGCCCGCCACGACACGGGTGCCCTGTCGCCGATCGTGCCTCGCCTGACGGGTGAGGGTGCAGAGATCGGCGCCGCGCCGGGGCCGCATCCCGCCCTTCCGTTGTCGATCGGACCGTATCGCCTCGTGGAGAAACTCGGCGAGGGCGGCTTCGGCGAGGTCTTTGCCGCCGAGCAGACGGAGCCCGTGCGGCGTCGCGTCGCGGTGAAGATCCTCAAGGCGGGGATGGACTCGCGCGCCGTCCTCTCGCGCTTCGAGGCCGAGCGTCACGCGCTCGCGCTCATGGATCATCCCGGCGTCGCACGGGTCCTCGACGCCGGCGCGGCGAACGACGGGCGCCCCTACTTCGTGATGGAACTGGTCGGAGGCGAATCGATCACGGCATTCTGCGACCGAAGCGGTGTGAGCCTGCGCGACCGGCTCACGCTCTTCGTCGCCGTGTGCCGAGCGGTGGAGCACGCACACCAGAAGGGTGTGATCCACCGGGACCTCAAACCGTCGAACATCCTGGTTGCGATCGCCGACGGCACGCCCGTTCCGAAGGTTATCGACTTCGGGATCGCGAAGGCGGCCGCGGGCGCACTCGCAGGAGAAACGCTTCACACCAGTGCGGAGGACTTCCTCGGAACGCCGGAGTTCATGAGCCCCGAACACGCGGAAACGGGCGGCGCCGACGTGGACACGCGAACCGACGTCTACTCGCTCGGCGCCATTCTCTACCGCTTGCTCACGGGCCGACTCCCCTTCGAGAGCAAGAAGCTGCGCGGCGCCGGTGTCATGCAGATCCAGAAAACCCTGCGCGAGGAAGAGCCGGCGCGGCCGAGCGTCGCCGTGCGCGAGGGCGAAGGGCGACCGACCGTGTCGGCCCGCGAACTCTCCGGCGACCTCGATTGGATCGTCGGCCGCGCGATGGAGAAGGATCGCACGCGGCGCTACTCGTCGGCCGCCGCGCTGGCGGACGACGTCGAGCGCTATCTGCGTGACGAGCCGGTCCTAGCGGGACCGCCGAGCACGATCTACCGGGTGGGAAAGTTCGTTCGGCGGCGGCGTGCCCTCGTCGCGGGAGCCGCAGCCGTGCTCGCGGCGCTCGTGATCGGAATCGTATCCACGACAACGCAGGCGGTGCGGGCTCGCCGAGCCGAACGGGAAGCGCGGCGCGCCGAGCAGGAGGCGAAGAGCCAGGCGCAGATCGCGAAGTCCGTGAACGCCTTTCTCACCGATATGTTGGCGGAAGCGAACCCCGAGTCGAATCCGCGCGGCACCGAGACGACTGTCCGCGAGGCCGTCGACCGCGCCGCCCAACTCCTCGAGGGCGATGCCGTGCAATCGCCCCGTGCCCGCGCCGCGCTCCATCACACGCTCGGAACGACCTACATGGGACTCGCGCTCTTCGACCGGGCCGAACCACACCTCCGCCGTGCGATCGACACGCGACGCGTGGCGACCGGCGATCGATCCGACGAGACGATCGAGAGCCTGATCGCGTTCGCGGAGCTCGATTGGCGGAAGCGGAACTACGCTGCTGTGGAGTCGGCCTCCGCGGCGATCGCCGCTCTCGTCGAGTCGCGGCCGAGTCCGGCGGCGGCGGAGTTGATCCTGCGCTGTCAGCGGCTCCGCGCTACGGCGCTCACACAACTAGGGCGTCACGCCGAGGCGGACTCGCTCTTCGGACAAGTCATCGCGACCCAACGCGCGACCCGCGCGCCCGGCCGCGAGATCGCGGTCAGCTTGACGGAGCGGGCGCATCTGATGGAGACGCTCGGACGCTTCGACGAGGCCGAGGCTCTGGCGCGCGAGGCGCTCGGGATTCAGCGACAGCTTCATCAGGGGGATCACGCGGACGTTTCGGCTGCGTTGGGCGTTCTCGCGAGCATCGTCGGCTTGAAGGGCCGTCTCGTGGACGAGGAACACTTGGAGCGAGAAGCGCTCGATATCAACCGCCGCGTTCTCGGACTGCAACACGTCTCGACGGCGGTTGCACTCGGAAACCTCGGCGAAACGCTTCAGAAGCAAGGCCGCCACTCGGAAGCGGAACCCCTTCAGCGCGAGTCGCTGGCCCTTGTCCGGTCGTTGCTGGGCGAGGACAACGATGAGGCCGCCAAAGCGAAGGACAACCTGGCGCTCACGCTCCAAGAGCAAGGTCGGTATGAGGAGTCCCTCGCTCTCCGTCGAGACGTCGTCGAGACGATGCGCCGACTGTTCGGCCGGATGCACATTGCCAGCGCTCGCGCTCTCAACAACCTCGGCTCGTTATACAGGCTCATGGGACGACACGCGGAAGCCCAAGCGGCATTCGAGGAGGCGCGTGCGGTGTTTCGTGAACTGCTCGGCGACGGACATGCGATCGTGGTCACGACCACGAACAACCTGGCGAAAGCGCTCCTCGATCAAGGACGCGCCAGGGAAGCGGAATCGACCTTCACCGCGGCCCTGGCCAACGCCGACCGGGTGTTTCCCGAGGGACACCCCAATCGCGCCGTGTTTCATGCGAATCGCGCGCGCGCCCTCGCAGCTCTCGGACGCCGCAAGGAGGCCGAGCGTGAGCTGCTCGGCGCCCACGCTGCGTTGACTCGCGCACTGAGCGCGCAACACCCGCGGACGCGCGAGGTCGCACAGGATCTGGCGCGACTCTACAAGAGGTGGGGCCGGCACGACGATGCAGCACGATGGCGGCGCACCGCAGAGGATTCTGAGCGACCCGCGGAGTGAGTGAGGACGCCGGCGCGCACGCCTGCCTCACCGTCTTCGTGAACGCAGACGGCGTTTCGGGCTACTTCTTCGTCGCCGCCGCCTCCAGCGGCGATTGCGCTTTGAGCAGCGACGCAAACTTCTCGCGGACCTTCTGGACTTTCGGCAGCGCGACCGCGCGCACGTAGCCCTGGTTCGGGTTGAAGCAGACGTAGTTCTGGTGGTAGTTCTCCGCCGGATAGAACGCGCGCAGCGGTTCGAGCGTCGTGACGATCGCCTTGCCCTTGAACGCGTCCGCGTCGGTCAAGTCCCCGATGTACGCCTGGGCGAGCTCCTTCTCCTGTTCGTTCGCGTAGAAGATCGCCGAGCGATACTGCGGCCCGGTGTCGTTACCCTGGCGGTTCAGCGTCGTGGGATCGTGCGTCGCAAAGAACACCTCGAGCAACTTCTCGTACGAGATCTTCTGCGGGTCGTAGATGATTTGGATCGCTTCAGCGTGTCCGGTTTGCCCCGTGCACACCGCCTCGTAGTTCGCGGTGTTCTCCTGCCCGCCAGAATAGCCGGACACGGCGTCCACGACGCCTTCCAGCTCCTCGAACACGGCCTCCGTGCACCAGAAGCACCCTCCCGCAAACACCGCGGTGGCGCGTTCGCCGGACGGCGTCGCGGCAGGCTGCGTGATCTTCTCCGCCAAAGTCTTCACCTCCGCAAGGGGTGTGAACGTCAACGCCTCCGAGTTGAGACAATACCGCAAGCCCGTCGGCCGCGGGCCGTCGTCGAACACGTGACCGAGATGCGCATCGCAGCGCGCGCAGCGAATCTCCGTGCGCGTCATGCCGAGCGAACGATCCACGATTTCCGCGATGTTCCCCTCGGCGATGGGCGCGTAGAAACTCGGCCACCCGGTGCCCGAGTGAAACTTCGACGCGGACGAGAACAACGGCAACCGGCAGCACACGCACGCGTACACACCTTCCTGCTTGTTATCGAGCAGCGTGCCGCAGAACGGGCGCTCGGTTCCGTGATCGCGCGTGATGCGGTACTCCTCGGGCGTGAGCTGCGCGCGCCACTCGGCTTCCGTCTTGACGACCTTCGCCATGTCGATGGGGCCGACCAACTCGCCCGCATCGTTGAACACGTGCACGCGCACCATACGTCCTGCGTCTCCTGTCTTCGTTTGTGTGTCGCGGGCGGCTGCACGGCATCCGGCTACGAGGAGCAGTGCAGCGGCGGCGACGATCAATAGTCTGTCCATTGTCCCACGCAAATGCCGTCGCATGCGTGCGGGTTCCCTACTCGCCGTGCCCGAGTGAGTACCCGCGCACGCCGTCGAACGAGTAGAGGTTCTCCGTCTTGCCCACGTCGAAGCCGGCGTCGACCACGCGCGTGATCACGCGCAGCACGTCGTGCGGTGTGAGGCCTTCGCCGGTGAAGCGGCACCGCCACTGATCGCCGCAGTGCGCATCGCCCACGTCGCCGGGATACACTTTCACGCCGCCGTTCGTGATCATTGCGAGCGCGAGGCCGTCGCCGCCGAGCGCGCCGATCTGCGCGCCGAGCGTGCGTGCGTCGGCGTTCGCCGCGTCCACGAACACGTCCACGCCGGCGAGTTCTTTGCGCTCGTACGTGCGCGGTGCGAGCGCGACGCGCACGGCGCCGCCGTGAAAGCGCGCGGGTTCGAGTTGCTCCGGTACGCGGCCGAGCCGCTCGATCACCGCGTCCGCGAACGCGCGCGTGCCGACCTGCTGCTCGCCCGGCCGGTGGCGGTAGATGTCCATCGTGTGCACGCCGTCTTCGATCGCGCAGAGCCACGCGTTCGCGATGTGCGCCGCGTGATCCGCAAGGCCCACGTGCACGAGCATCTGCGTCGCCGCGACGAGCAGTCCGGACGGATTGGCGACGTCCTTCCCCGCGATGTCCGGCGCGGAGCCGTGAATCGCCTCGAACATCGCGTGCTCCTCGCCGACGTTGGCCGATCCCGCGAGCCCCACCGACCCCGCGACCTGCGCAGCGATGTCGGAGAGAATGTCGCCGTA
>CAZEPH010000108.1:0-8019 GCA_964514075.1 uncultured bacterium
CGCCGGTAAGTTGGGCGAGCGCGTTGTACGCGCCACGGAACTTGAACGCGCCGACGCGCTGCAGATTTTCGCACTTGAGCCACACGGGCTGGCCGGCGCGCGCGTCGAGCGTGTGGGAGTGCATGACCGGCGTGCGATGCGCGACGCCGGCGAGCCGCTCTGCCGCGAGCGTCAGCTCGCGCGCGAGTTCATCGAGCGTCACGCTCTCTGCAGAACGAGCGCGGCGTTCTTCCCCGCGAAGCCAAAGGAGTGCTTCAGAACCGTGCGAAGGCGCGCGGGGCGCGGCGCGCCCATGACGTGGTCGAGTGCGCACGCTGCATCGGGCGTGTCGAGGTTCAGCGTGTGCGGGATCATCCCGTGATGCATCGCGAGGACGGCGGCGGCCGTTTCCACCGCGCCCGCGGCTCCGAACAGATTGCCCGTCGCTCCTTCGATGGAACTCACCGGAGCGTGCACGCCCACGGCGGTGATGGCGCGCGACTCCGCGATGTCGGCCGTGCGCTGACCCAATCCCGTGGCCGCGACGTAGTCGATGATCTCCGCGCTGACGCCCGCGTCGTCCATCGCGAGGCGCATGGCACGGGCCGCGTCGGCGCCGTCCGGATGCGGGCCGGGTGCGGCGTCAGCGTCCGACGTGCTCGCGTATCCCACGACCTCCGCGTACACGCGTGCGCCGCGCGCCGCGGCGTGTGCGAGCGATTCCAGGACGAACACGCCAGCCCCTTCGCCGAGCACGAAGCCACTGCGCGCGACATCGAACGGACGCACCGCGTGCGCGGGATCGTCATTCAGGCGCGACATCGTGCCCAGCAGGTTGAACGCGTTGATGAGCGCGGGTCCCAGCGGCGCCTGAGCACCACCGGCGAGGACCACGTCCAACTCGCCGGTGCGAATCGCGTTGAATGCGTATCCGATCGAGTCGAGACCCGTGGATCCCGCGGATGTAATCGTAAGACTCGGGCCGTGTATGCCCAACTCGACGCAGATCTGGCTCGCGCACGCTTCGGGGAACGCGCGAAGCGTGGACTCGGGCGTCGTCTTCTTCCAGAGGTCGGTGCCGGATCCGTCGCTGAAGCGGCGGGATGCAACGTAGTCGAAGTCGTATTGCCCGCGGCTCGTGCCCACCATGACGCCGATGCGATCGATGTCTTCGCTTGCGATGTCGAGTGCGGCGTCCTCGCGCGCGAGGCGCGCCGCGGTCACGCCAAGGGTCGACGTGCGGTCCATGTGCTTGACGCGGCGACGATCCAGATACCGCAACGCATCGAAGTCGATTTCACCGGCGATGCGCGTGGGAAACGCTGACGCATCGAAGAGCGTGATCGCGCGGACGCCGCAGCGCCCCGCGAGGAGCCCGTCCCAGAACGCGTGGGCGCCTACACCGATCGGGGTGACGACGCCGACGCCCGTGATCGCGACGCGCGTCACGATGCGTCGTCCAGCGCGCGTGCGATCACGCAGGAGTTCTTGCCGCCGAACCCGAAGGAGTTCTTGGCGATCGTCCGCAGCGGCGCCGGGCGCGCAGCGTTCGGCACGTAGTCCAGATCGCACTCCGGATCGAAGGTGAACTGGTTGATCGTCGGCGGGATGATCTGGTGCTGCAGGGCGAGCAGCGCGCCGATCAACTCCGCCGAGCCCGCCGCCCCGATCAGGTGCCCGATCATCGACTTGAACGCGCTGATCGGCACGCGCGACGCGTGCGCGCCGAAGACGTCTTTGACGATGAGCGTCTCCGTCTTGTCGTTGAGCGGCGTCGATGTGCCGTGCGCGTTGACGTAGTCGATCTCTTCCGGCGCCACGCGCGCGTCGGCGAGCGCGAGCTTCACGGCCCGCGCGGCGTCGCGACCGTCCGGCTTGGGGTTCGTCATGTGATAGCCGTCACACGTCGCGGCGTAGCCGAGGATCTCCGCGTAGACGTGCGCGCCGCGTTCGCGCGCGCGTTCGTACTCCTCGACGACGACGATGCCCGCACCTTCGCCCATGACGAATCCGTCGCGGTCCTTGTCGAAGGGGCGCGACGCGGTTTCCGGCGAGTCGTTTCGCGTGCTCATGCCGCGCAGCATGCAGAACAACGAGACGATCGGCGCGGAGATCGGCGCTTGTGCGCCGCCTGCGAGCACCACGTCCAGTTGCCCGCTGCGGATCGCCCGGTACGCCTGGCCGATGCCATCGAGCGCGGAGCTGCACGTCTCTGCGAACGTGAGACTCGGACCGCGCGCGCCGACGTGCCGGCTGATCTCGGTCGCGGCGGCCTCGGGATATCCCATGAGCGCGGTGAGCGGATCGGCGGGGACGCCGTCGTCCCCGCCGGCCGTCCACACGTGCTGTTTGCGCAGGATGTAGTCGTAGTCGGTGAAACCGAGCGTCGTGCCGAACATCACACCCGTGCGCATCGCGAGCGCACCGTCGATCGTGAGGCGTGCGTCGTCCAGCGCCATCCGCGCCGCCGCGATCCCGAAGTGCGACGTGCGATCTACCGCATCCGCGGTGTCCGCTCTCATGTACTGCAGCGGATCGAAGCCTTCCACCTCGCCCGCGAAGCGCGTGGGAAACGGCGCGGGATCGAAGCGCGTGATCGTGCGAATGCCGGAGCGGCCCGCGCGCAGGCCGTCCCAGTACGCGTTCTTCCCGATGCCGATCGGTGTGATGGGTCCGAGGCCGGTAATGACGACACGGCGGCGTGGCGGGTGAGTCATGGCAGTGGTCGCGAGTCTAGGGGGGCGTGCGAAGCGGGGTCAAGTTATGCGCGCTTGTGCGGCGCGCACCGCGATCGCTACACTCGTCAGTCAACCGCACCCTCAGGAGACAATCGATGCGCATCGAGATCACGTACTGCACCGAGTGAGACTACACGCCGCAGGCCACCAGTTTGGCGGCCGCCATTAAAAAGGCCACGGGCGTGGACGCGACGCTCATCGCCGGACATAAGGGCATCTTCGACGTCGTGGTAGACGGGCGGATGATCTACTCCAAACACAAGACGGGGCGATTCCCCGAGCACGACGAAGTCCTCGCGCAACTCTAACGGGTCGCCGCCTCTTCCGGGACGAGCAGTTCGCGCACGTCGCGCAAGTACTTTCGCGCAGTGCGGTGCCATGCACGCTGCGCCGTCGGGAACGCGGGCGACCGCGTGATGTCGTTCTTCGTCATCATCGCCGCGCGGATGCTCACGGCGCTCCGCTCGTCGTCGAGCGGCTCCACGGTCACAAGACAGCGCGCCGTGATCTTGCCGATCAGCACGCGAACGAGGGGCGTGTTGATGGTCTTCCACTGGGTTAGGAATCCGTCGTGCGGACAGGAGTCGCCGGCGAGGATCCATCGATCGTGCTCGAGCGCCCGAAGCGCGGCGGCGCGCACCGACGAGGCGTCCGCCATGACCGTATCGCTGCACGCCTGTGTGATGTAGGCGCCTTCTCCCCACTCTTCACCGCCGACGACGGCGCGTGCGGATTCGGCCGCTAGGCAGGCGGCGAGCAGGCACGCGATGAACGGCAAGAAGCGCATGAAGACCCCGACAGGAGTGTGAAGTGCGGGTGGGGGTGGAGTGGCTGCTGCACAACCCAGATTATCGACGGTGGTTCCGCCTTCTTCAACCCGTCACATGGCGCGGATGGGCAGGATGATGAACGGAATCCCCGCAAAGTGTAGGCGGCGTTGGAGTGCCAGCGCCGTCTGTCCGTGCAGCGCACGCGAGGCGAAATTCTCCTCCTGATACACGAGCCGCCCGGCAAAGAACATCGGACGCGGCATCTGCTTCGCCACCTCCTCACAAAGAGTGGCGGCCGTATCGATGATTTCCGTGCCGTATGCAACCCGTGTCGTCGCCCACACGCCAAGGCCGTTGGCGTGCTCGACGTAGCGCTTCATATCAGCTTCGGTCGATGCCCGCATGGCCTCAACCTCGTTCACGCCTTTCCACTTGCCGAAGTCCAGCGCGCCCACGGTCACGAAGACGAAGTTCTTGAAGTGTCCCGGGAACATGCGCAGCACGGACAGCAGCGAGTGCATACCCAGGCCGTTGAATCCGGAGACCACGATGATCGCGGTCGGTCCTTTGGGATCGAACGCGGGCGCTTCGGCTGCGTGACGGCCGACCGGCAGCGCCGTCAGGATCGCATCCAGCCGGCCCGTGTAGCGCGCGACGCGCCGGTAGTGCCGATGGGTCATCCAGCACACGACGATCGCGCCCCCGGTGACGATCAACGTCACCCATCCGCCTTGACCGAACTTCACGAACGTCGTGATGACGAGGATTGCCGAGCACAACAGGAGGCCGATTCCGCTCACGACGAGACGCCGCCACCACGCGCGATCCGTCGCGCGGACCTCCCACCAATGCCGCACCATTCCCATTTGTGTCAGCACGAACGTGATGAACACGTTGATGCTGTACATGACCACCAGAATGCGCGTGTCGGTCTTCGTGTAGACGAGCATCGCCGCGGCGACGCCGGCCATGAGGATGATCCCGTCCTGGGTGACGAGGCGCTCGGAGAGGTTGGCGAAGCGGCGCGGAAACCACTGGTCGAGCGCCATGTTTGCGAGAACGCGCGGACCGCTGACGTAGCCCGTTTGCGCGGCCACGAAGAGGATCGCGCCCTCGCTCACGAGCGTGAGAACGAGCAGCGTGGTGCCGATCGGCACCGGCCCGATATGCCACCCGAGGAACACTTCCTGCGCGAGCGTCGCGTTGAGCGTCCGTCCCGGCTCGTGCACGACCTGGTGAATCAGGTACGCGATGAGCAATCCACCGGCAGTGAGCGCGAGCGAGATGGCCATGTACACCATCGTCTTCTTGCCGGTCACCGTGCGCGGCTCGCGCAGAATCTCGAGACCGTTCGACACCGCCTCGATCCCCGTGTACGTGCCCGCGCCAAGCGAGTACGCGCGGAAGAAGAGCAGCATCGTGCCGATGAGCCCGAGTTCCGCGACGGAGTCGGAGATGCTCCTCGCCGTCTCGTGCGGCACGGCAAGCAGTCCCTGCGGCGCGCCGAACACCGCGGTGCCGATGAGGATGATGTGCGTGACCAGAAACAGCATGAACACGGGCGTGAGGATCTTGATCGACTCTTTTGCGCCGCGGAGGTTCATTGCGGTGAGCGCAACGACGGCCACGAACACCATCGGCACGCGCAGAAAGTGCGATTGCAGCGGGAGCAGCGAGAAGATCGCGTCCATCCCCGAGGCGATCGAAATGGAGATGGTGAGCGCGTAGTCTACGATGAGCGCGCAGCCGGCCACGAGGCCGAGTCCGCTCCCGAGCAGCTTCGTCGCCACAAGGTAGCCGCCACCCCCCGTCGGGAACAGGTCGATGATCTGGAAGTAGCTCGCCGAGATGATCGTGACGGTTATGACGGTCGCGATCGCGAGGAGAACCGCGAGCCCGTGGTGCGTGCCGAGCGCGCGGTAGGCTTCCTCCGGTCCGTAGGCGGAGGATGAGAGCCCGTCCGCGCCGAGACCCACCCACGCGAAGAACGCAATGAGCGCGACCTGGTGAAACACGCGCGGATCGAGCGGGTTGCGCGCCTCGCCCACAACGGCGCGGCGAATGTCTTTGAGAACCTCTGTCGTCGTTTGGCTGAACGACTTGCCGTCATCGTCTTCAGACGGCATTGGGGGGAGAAGTGGTTGGGTTTTCGGGGGCGGTGTGCTCTCGCCCGTCCCCTCAGCGGGTGGCGTGCTGTTTGACGGTGTGGATGGCGGCCGAGGAGGTTCGTCCATATGGGGACGGAACGCTAGGGGCGGCGCTGCGCGGTGTCAACCGGTGCGTCGCGAAAGAACCCGCTGCGCGCGGCGGCGGCGACCGTGAGCAGTGCGAGCAGGCCGGCCAGCAGCGGAGCTGCGCGCAGGCCGAACGCATCGGCCGTCGCGCCGCCCAGGAGAGGCCCCACCGCTGCGCCCGCCGCGAGCGTTCCCATAATGATGCCCATCCCGCCGGCGCGGCGGGTCGTGCGGCTCGCCTCGGCAATCGCGGTCGCGGATCCCGTCGTGACGAGCGGGAACATCGGGAGCATGGACGCGGCGGCCGCGAGCGCCTGCGTGGGTGCGGCGAAGAGCAGGAGGAACTTCGTCGCCTGCGCCACGGCCCCGAGTGCGAGCACGCGCCGTCCACCCCAGGAGTCCGCGAGCCGGCCCGCGAGCGGATACACCGCGAGACCGAAGACGGCGTGCATCGCGAGCACGCGGCCCGTTGTGGCCGGTGCGATGTGCCAGTGATCGCGAAGGAGCAGGTTGATCAAGCTGACGTAGACGAACTGGCCCGCGAACGTGGGGAACGCGACGAGCACGATCGCACGCACGTCGCGCGACGTGTACAGCTCGCGCAGGTCGCCGAGGAGGGCGTCGGCAAGAGACACGCGGCGCGCTTCCTGAATGCGCCGCGGTTCGCGCAGTGCCGCGAGCGCCACGATGAGCGCTCCCGCGAACGCCACGCCCGCAAACGCGTGCAGCACGGGCGCGAGATCGCTCTGCGCGTCCGCGGTGTAGCGCGCGTTGGCCACACCGTTCGCGATCGCGAGGCCCAGCGTCTCCGCGAAGAGCAGCGCGCCGAGCGCCCGCCCCCGGTGCGCGTCACGCGCGCCGCCGCCGTGCAGCGTGACATGCGAGCGCACGAGCGGCGCGGCCGCGGCGTATCCGCACGCGCCGAGGCCCGTACAGGCGAGCGCTGCGCCGAGCGAGGTCGCGCGCGCGAGCGCTTCGAACGTGACGCCGTAAGCCGCAAGGCCGATCGCCACGAGCGGAAACGTGCGGCCCGTCACGTCGGAAGCAGCGCCCCAGAGGTTGCTCGCGAAGACGAGTACGAGAGCAGGGAGAGCGACGATGCCCTGCGTCAGAGCGAGGTTGTGCGCGCCGAATTGCTTCGCCGCGTACACCGGCAGCAGAAACAGCACGACGGCGAGGCACGCGCCTTCGGCTAATGCAGCGACGTACGCGGGCCACGTCGGGGCGGGAGTGCGGGAGGTCATGTGGCCCGGAGTATAGCGGCTACCGCGTCAGGGCGGCTCGCGCGTGTACGACGCCGCGCGCCGTGCGCGCCGCCACGTGGTAGACGCCGCGGGGCGCGTCGCTCGCGAAGAAGATGTGCTCCCCGCGCTCCAGGGGTCCAGTGAAGAGCACCTGCGTTCGGCGGCCGTCCACCGAGAACATCTCCACTGCGATGGCCGGCTCGCGTTCCGCGAGCGTGAGGACGACGCGGTTGCTGGTGACGCGGAGCGACGCGAGGCCGCGCGCGTCCTCCGGCACCGTGGTCGCTGGCTCCTCGAGCGACACGATCGCGTACGGCGGGAGACAGTACGTGAGCCGATGCGACACCTGCTCCGCTCCCGTCGCGACGTCGAAGAAGCGGACGCCCGCCGTGGACCCGGACGACCGATCCGCGAGCAGCACTTGCCCGGCGCGATCGATGGCCGCGTGCGAGTAGTCGTACCCCGCCGCGTCGGCGAGCGTGCGACGGACGGTGCCGGCCGCCGGATCGAACTCGCGCAGATGCGTCGCAAACGAGGCGTCCGCGACGATCGCGTACGCCGTCGTGGCCGAGAAGACATCCACGTCGCCGATGTCTCCGCCGAGAACGCTCTCGGTGATGCGAAACCCGGTCGCCTGCAACGCGACGCGATCGATGGCGTCCACACCGCCGTCCAACACGCCGTAATCGCCCACCTCCCCGAGCAGGATCGCACCGTTCGCGGTGGGCGTGAGATCGGTCACGGGATTGGTGCCTGTGAGAACGATCGCCTGCGTGCCGGCGCGCGAGGCGTCACAGTCCACGAGAGCGTTGGTCGCCGTATCGATCACGGCCACGAGGCTCGTGTCGGTGGGCGTGAAGAAGTTGTTGCGATCGAGGCGTTGCAGCGCGACGAAGAGCCGTCCGCCGAGGACCAGCATTTGCGCGGCCTCGGGGAGACCGTCCGCGTCGGCGAACTGTGCGAGGGAGATCGTCCCGGTGTGCGCGCCCGTCGCGGGGTCGACAATCCACAGGTCCGCGCTCCCGTAGCGCGACACGTACGCGCGGCGCGGGTT
>CAZEPH010000109.1:0-7991 GCA_964514075.1 uncultured bacterium
CTCCGTCGGAGCGTTTGCATCCGTCCGCACGGAACTCGTGGAGGACCTGGCGCTCGCGCGCGCGCTCGTGGCGCACGGCGCGCGCGTGTCGTTTCGCCCGGCGCGGGGCGCGGTGCACGTGCGCATGTATCGGTCGCTGGGCGACGCGTTCGCGGGGTGGAAGCGTCTTCTCGCGCCGCTTGTCGACGCATCCCCGCGCGGACACGGCGTCGTGCGCGAGATCGTGTGGCACGCTGGACTGGCGGCGGCGGTCCCGTTCGCCGTGGCCACGTGCGTGTGGACGACGCTGCACTCCCCGCTCGTCGGCGCGCTCCTCGCGGGTGCGATCGGTGCGACTGTGCTCGCTCTCGGCGGTGTGCGCGCGGCGCTCCGGTGGATGATCGGTCGCGCGTTGCTCGCTGCGGCGCTGCGCGCGTCGATCGGTGCGCACCGTTCGTCCGCCGGCGTACAGTGGAAGGGGCGCGTGTACGCCGCGCCGCACGCCGCGTGACCCACGTCGCCGTCTCGCGCCGCGTGGAGTTCAGCGCCGCGCACTTCCTGCACATCGCGGGGGATGACGCGGCGAGCCGCGCCCTCTTCGGAGCACTGAGCGACCCCGCCGGCCACGGTCACAACTACGCGCTCACCGCGACAGTCCTCGCGCCCGTCGATCCGGTGACGGGATTCGGGGTGAACGTCGCGGACCTGAAGGCGATCCTGCACGACGCCGTGGTTGCGCGGCTCGATGGCGCGCACCTCGTCCACGCCGTGGACGCATTCGCTACGATGCCGGCCACGTGCGAAGCGCTCGCGGTGCAAGTGTGGGGATGGCTCGCGCCGCGCGTACCGCCCGCCACGCTTCGCGCGGTGCGCCTGGCCGAGCATCCGCGCCTGCACGCAGAGTATCGAGGAGACATGACGACACCAGACGCATCGCACGCGCGCACCGCCGTATCCCATTCGCCGTGCCCGGTCGCCACGCTGACACGGGCGGTGGAAATCTGCGCCGCGCACCGCTTGTCGAGCCGCGAGCTGAGCGACGAGGAGAACCGCCGTCTCTACGGGAAATGCGCGAACGCCAACGGCCACGGACACAATTACCGCATCGAGGTCACCGTGCGCGGTCCCGTCGATCCGCGGACGGGGTGCATCGTGGATCTGGCTGCGTTCGACCGGGCTATCGAGGAGCGTGTCGTTGCACAGCTGGATCACCGCCACCTCGATCTGGATGTGCCCGCGTTCGCGGAGCGCGTGAGCACGGGGGAGAACATTGCCATCGTGGTCTGGGAGTCGCTCGCGCCCGCACTGCCGGCTGGCGTGTTGCACAGCGTGCGCATCGTCGAGACGTCCAACAACGCATTCGAATACCGAGGGGAGACAGTGTGAAGACGAACGGACTACCGAGCATCCTCACCGCCGATCATTCGACGAGCCTCGCCCCGCACGTGCGCGACATGCTCCGCGCGCTCGGCGAAGATCCGTCACGCGACGGACTCCTGCGCACGCCGGATCGTGTGGACCGTTCGCTGCGCTTCCTGACCTCGGGTTACACGACCGACCTCACGTCGCTCGTGAACGACGCGATCTTCGAGGAAGACACGCACGACATGGTGGCCGTGCGCGACATCGAGCTGTTCAGCCTGTGCGAGCATCACCTGCTGCCGTTCTTCGGTCGAGCACACATTGCGTACATTCCCGACGGCCGCATCCTGGGACTGTCCAAGATGGCGCGCGTCGTGGAGATGTTCGCTCGCCGCTTGCAAGTGCAGGAGCGATTGACGCGGCAAATCGCTCGGGCCCTGCACCAGACTCTGCGCCCGCGCGGCGTGGTGGTGGTCGTCGAAGCGCGTCACCTCTGCATGGCGATGCGCGGCGTGCAAAAGACCGCGTCCACCGCGGTCACGCGGTCGGCACTCGGCGTGTTCGAGTCGGATCGGGAGTTGTTGAGCGACGTGCTCGCGCAGATGGGTCGGGCCGAACGGAGCGAGTGGTAGCGACGTGCGGTCGCACGTCGCCGCGGTGCTCGTGACGTGCGCGGCGTGGGGAGCGGCGCCGTGTGCGGCGCGCCCCGTGTTCACGCTCCATCCGGGATTCGCACCGGCGTTCGACCTCCCGCTCGCGGCGGTGTCCCCCGGTGCGTTGGCGTTTCTGCCCACGAACTACGCGACCTTCCTCAGCGCGAGATGGACGATCGGTGACGTGACGTCCCTCACCCCGCTCGATCGCAACGTGCCGCTCGACATTCGCAGCGATCGTGCGTCGTCTCTCACGCCTGTGGGAGCGGGCGGCGCCGTCGCGCTGGGGTCGCGCGCCGGTGTCTCGGTCGTGTACCGGCGCACCGACGACACCTTCGACGCGTCGCGCACCACACTCGTCGCCCTCGCGCACGTGGACAGCGCCGACGGCACGCAGTCGGCGCGCGGCTCGTCCACGTGCGACACGTACCGCGCGTCGTGCGGCGTGCGCGTGGCCGAGTGGGCCGCGATCGGCCTGTCGATCGGCGCGCAGCAGAGCCGCGCGCACGTGCGCGTGGCGCGACGCGAAACGTTGGAGGATCCACCGGGCGCCCCGCCCACCGCACTCGCGCGCTACACCGAAGTGCACGACGTGCGTCTGACGAGCCGCACGACGCCACTCGTCGGTTGGGGCGTTGCCCTGCGACCGCATCGCGTAGTGGAGGTCGATGTCGCGTCTCGGCCCTCCGTCACCCTGCAGTATGCGTCGGTGGTGTCGCAGGTGAGCGGGTTATCGGAGGTGTTCTACCCCGAGTCGGACATCTTCAGTGCGAACCGATTCAACAGGATCGTCTCGCCGGACGACGCGCGCGGCCGCAGCGATGCGGACATCACCATGCACGCGACCGTTCGCCTGCACGAGCGATTCACGCTCACCGGCCGCGTGGCGCACGTGACGACCTATCCCATCGCGGTGGAGCCCCGCGGGAGAGCGTCCGCGACGGACCGGCTCCTGGTCGACGCGCCGCACCGTGCAGACCTCTGGCACGCATCCGCGGCGGTACGTGCGACGCGACACGTCACGGTGACCGCGCTGTGGGATCACACGTTGCGCGCCGCGTGGGACGTGGACGGACGCTCGGTGAACGCGGTGCGCCTGCCGGCGTGGGGCGTGGCCGTCGACCTGGCGAGCGGGCCGCTCCGTGTGCGCGCCGCGATCGCGCGCGTGGAGGGCGACGTGCATGCGGTGCTGCCGCTCCCACCTGCGTCGAGCGCGGCCACGCAGCACGTGTCTGACACGCGCGTCACCACCGTGATCGAATGGCGATGACGTATACTGAGCCTGCGGACTCTCCCGCACCATCCGTGGACCGGTCTATGTCCCACTACTCTCACTCCAAGCTCTCGACATTCGAGCAATGCCCGCTGCGGTACCGCTTGCAATACGTGGACAAAGTGGAGCCCGCGGGCGAATCCATCGAGGCGTTCGTCGGACATCGCGTGCACGAGGCGCTCGAGCGGTTCTACTACGCGCTCGCGTTCGAGCGGACCGTGTGGGACGAGGACACACTGATCGCGACGTATCACGCCTCGTGGGACGCGCTCTGGCCGAAGGAGCGCGTGTTCCTCGCGCGGCTCGGGCGCTCGCCGGAGCAGTACCGTCTGCGAGGCGAACGCCACCTGCGCGACTACCTTCTCGATCACGCGCCGTTCGACCCGCGCACGGATCGTACGGTCGCGGTGGAGAAGTCGCTCGCGTTTCCGCTGGACGATGCCGGCACCGTCTCCGTGCGCTGCGTGATCGATCGCCTCGTGCATCGCGACGACGGCGTGTGGGAGGTCCACGACTACAAGACGGGCACGTCCCTCCCCGACCAAGCGTCACTCGATACGGACCGGCAACTGGGTCTGTATCACCTCGCGCTCGCGCACGCGGAGCCGAGCGCGGAGCGCATCGAACTCGTGTGGCACTTCCTCGCGCATCGGGCCGAGCTGCGGTCCACGCGCTCGCCGGAGCAACTCGCCGCGTTGCGCGAGTCCGTGCGGACGCTCGTCGACCGCATCGAGCGCACGCTGCTTGCGCGGGAGGAGACGCCGCCGCGCGAAAGCGGGCTGTGCGCGTGGTGTCCCTACGCCGAGCAGTGCCCCGCGCGCAAACACGTTGTACGCGTGCGCAGTCTCGGCGAGGCGGAGCGGCGGACCGACTTCGGCGTGCGGCTCGTGAACGGCTACGCGCACGGCATGAGCAAGGGCCTCACCGGAACGCCAGAGGAAGCGGCGTATCGCGCGCGCCTCGTGCGGTACGCCGCGGCCGAGGGAGTCGTCGTGCTGGAAGGCACCGCGTGGCAGGCGCGGGTCGACGGGGACACGGTGACGCTGCACACCATTCGGTTCGGCGATCGCCGCTGCTAGGCGCCGCGGCGCGCCCGCCGCGCGGCGAACCACGCGCTGAGGTCGTCCGCGCCGCGCACGTTCAGCACGTCCGCGCGCGCCAACCACGCCTTACGCGCAATGCCCACACCGTACTCCACGTGCGCCAGCCCCTCCGTGTCGTGCGCGTCCGGGTCGATCGACACGCATGCGCCCGCCGCGCGGATCGCGCGCCCAAGTCGCCAGTCCACGTCCAAGCGCGACGGGTGGGCGTTCAACTCGATCGCGACGTCGCACTCCGCGGCCGCGGCGATCACCGCCTCCATGTCCACCGCATACGACTCGCGCTCCAGCAACAGGCGCCCCGTCGGGTGCCCGAGGATCGTCGTTGCGGGATGACGCACCGCTCGCACGATGCGCTCGGTCATGGCGGCGCGGTCCATCGAGAAGCGGCTGTGAACGGACGCCACGACGAAGTCCAGTCGAGCGAGAAGAGCGTCCTCGTAATCGAGTGATCCGTCCGCGAGAATGTCGCACTCGCTGCCTTTGAAGATGCGGATCCGGCGTCCGGGCTTCTGCTGCAGTTCGTCGATCGCATCCAGGTACGCGCGCAGGCGATCCGGCTTCAGACCGTTCGCGTACGCCGCGCTCTGACTGTGCTCGCTCATGCCGATGTACTCGAATCCCGCCGCTTCGGCCGCGTCGATCATCTCCTCGAGCGTGTTGGCGCCGTCGCTCCAGGTGGAGTGCACGTGCAGCACGCCGCGCACGTCTCCGCGCGTGAGGAGCGCCGGGAGCGTGCCCGTTTCGGCCGCCTCGATCTCCCCGCCGTCCTCGCGCAATTCCGGTTCGATGTACGACAGCCCCAGCGCGCGGTAGATGTCCGCTTCGTCCGCCGCCGGCACAGGCTCGTCGTCGCGGGTGAGCGCGTACTCGTTGAGCGAGTACCCGAGACGCAGCGCGCGGCCGCGGAGTGCCACGTTGTGCTCCTTGCTCCCCGTGAAGTACATCAACGCCGCGGCGAACTCGTGATCGCGCACGACCCGCAGATCCGCGTTGAGCCCGGCGTGCAATCGCACGCTGCTCTTCGTTTCGCCGTGCGCGGTCACGGATTCGACCGCGCCGTCCGCGACGAACGCCTCCATGATCGCCGGCGTGTCGGCTGCGCGCGCGGCGCACAGCAGGTCCACGTCCTTCGCGGTTTCGCGCCGGCGCCGCACGCTCCCCGCCACCGCCACGCGCGTCACCCCGGGCAGCGCGCGCACCAGCGCGAAGAGTCGCTCCGCCTCGCGCGCCGCCGTCGCGTACAGCACGCGCTCGCCCGACGTCCGCACGCGTTCGATGCCCCCGAGGATCTTTTCCTGCGACTTCGCGCCAAACCCGGGAACGCCGCTCAGGCGGTTCGCGCGGCACGCCGCTTCGAGTGCGTCCAGCGAGTCGATCCCGAGCGTGTCGTGCAGCAGCTTCGCTTTCTTCGGTCCGACGCCCGGGATCTTCAGCACGTCCAGCAGTCCCGCGGGGATGCGGGCGCGCAACTCGTCGTAGTAGGGGAGACGCCCAGTCGTGACGAGCGTCGCCACCTTCTCCGCGGTGGCGGGCCCGAGCCCCTTGATCTGTCGCAACTCGCCGCTTTCCACCAGCGGCCGCAGGTCGCCCGGAAGCGCTTCGATCGCGCGCGCGGCGTTCGCGTACGCCCGCGTCTTGAACGGATTCTCGCCTTGGAGTTCCAGAAGCAGGCCGATCTCGTCGAGAACGGCAGCGACAGCGTGCTTGTCCATTTGGTGAAGTCGTCCCGTATCGTATCAACAACTATGCTCGCGATGGCTGCGATGAACCACGTTTCGTGGACCATCGCCGGAGTGTGCTTGACCGCGGCGACACACGCGCTGTACCGTGCCCCCGGCGTTGGCGCGTGTCGATCGTCACACTATCGCCCCCTGCGAGACCTGTATACCGTGGACCACGCACACGATCGCTTTCACGTACTGCGCGAACTCGGCCGAGGAGCCTCCGGCGTGGTGTCCCTCGTGGACGATCGTCTCTCCGGACATCGCCGCGCGCTGAAAACGCTGCATCCCGCGGAGCGCGATGCGGCTGACATCGTGCGCGAGTTTCTCGCCCTCCGCTCGGTCGTGCACCCGAACATCGTCACCGCGCACGACCTGGTCGTCCTGTCGGACGGCGCCCTCGGGCTGACGATGGATCCCATCGACGGCCAGCCTCTCGTCGAGTGGGCCGCCGGCCGGCCGTTCTCCGAAATCGCTCCCATCCTGCTCGACGTCGCCGATGCGATTGACGCATTGCATCGACAGGGCATCCTGCATCGCGACCTCAGTCTGTCGAACGTCGTGGTGCGACAGGTCGACGGCGCTGCCACGGCGTGCGTGCTCGACCTGGGATTGTCCGCCTCCGTCCGCGAGGCGCAGGCGGACACAGCTGCGGGCACGCCGTACACTGCGTCGCCGGAACTCCTGCGCGGGGAGCACGCCTCCACCGCGTCGGATCTCTATTCGCTGGGCGGCGTCTTTGCGAACGCGCTCTCGTCCGTGCCGGTGTGGAGCGGGCGCACACCCGCGGAGATCGCCCACCTCAAACAGCACGCACCACCCGGCATCGCGTTTCGCGCCGACGTCCCCGAGCAAATGCGCGCTCTCGTCCTCGCTCTGCTGGCTCCGGATTCGGCGCGCCGGCCGTCCTCCGCGTGGGAGGTGGCGCTGACAGTCCGCCGCATGGTGTCGGCCGCAACGGAGGCCGCACATCCCGACCGGCTGGTCCTTCCGCCGCCCTTAGTCGGACGTCGCGACGAGATCGCTCTCGCGGACTCCGTGCTGTCCGCCGCGGGCGGCGCGTTCGTCCTCCTCACCGGATCGCCGGGTTCCGGCGTCGAGCGCCTGAGCGAAGAGATCGCGCTGCGCCAGGTGCTGCGCGGATCCATGTTGGTACGGCTGATCGCACCCGATTTCACGCTCTCGCCGTTCGCGCAGCAGGCGGATCGCCTCCTCGTGCTCATCGAGGATCCCGTTGGCGTGGCGGCGCACGATCCGCGAGCCGTGCTACGCAGCGTGTGGGCGTTTCTCTCGCGCGGGTATCACGTGATCATGCGGGTGCGGCACGCGGATGGCGTGGCCGCGTCGCTCGGCGCCGCGTGGACGAACGGAATGGCGGAACTGGCGACAGAATTCCCCGTGCGACACATCCGCGTCACCGACTTGCCGCGCCCCGACGCGGACACGCTCGTACGCACGGTGCTCGGCGGTCCCACGCCTCCCGATGTGTGCGACGCCCTCTTCGCGCATACGCACGGCGGTCCCGCGCAGATCATCGCCGCGCTGCGGGCGATGGTCGACGCGCGCGTTCTGACGCACGAGGCGATCGGTGCGGCGACCACCCCGACCTGGCGACTCACGAGTGATCCCGTGCAGTTCCTGCGGGGATTCGAGGAGTCCGCTCTGCACAGACGCCGCCTCCAGGATCTCGCTCCGGACGCGATCGGCGTACTCGCGATCGTCGGCATGCTGGGGCGGTGGGCGGACATCGACGTGGTGATGCGCGCCGCGCGCGCCGCGCACCTGGATGCGTCCGCCGCGCTCGTGCAACTGGGCGCGCTCGGTCTGATCGAGCGCGATCGCGGCAACGTGGTTGCTCCGCTGCACTGCCCGCCCGCCGCGGTCGTCCGCGCGCTCGACC
>CAZEPH010000110.1:0-7948 GCA_964514075.1 uncultured bacterium
CGCACTCTATTGGATCGTGGCGATCGCGCTCGTCGTGCGCGGCGCGTGCGCATGGCAGATGCGCGCGAGCCCGTTCGCGCAGTTTCCGCTTGTCGACGCCGACACGTACGACCAATGGGCGCAGGCGATCGCACACGGGGACTGGCTGGGGCGCGAGACATTCTGGCAAGCGCCGCTGTACCCGTACCTGCTCGCGCTCATCTATCGCGTCGCCGGACACTCGTACGATGCCGTGCGTGTCGTGCAGGTCTGTTTGTCCGCGGCAACGGCGGGGCTCGTCTACGTCGTGGGCGTGCGCACGGTCGGCGAGCGTGCCGCGCGGTGGGGCGCGCTCGCGTTTGCGTTCTACGGAACGGCGATGTACTTCGACAGTCAGCTCCTGTCTCCGAGCATGGTGCTGTTCCTCGACGTGCTGCTCGCGTGGAGTCTCTACCGCGCCCTCGACGCGCACAGCACGAAGCGCTGGGCCATAGCCGGCGCGGTCGCAGGAGCTGCGATCCTTGCGCGCCCGGAGGTCGTGCTGTTTGCAATCCCGGTCGCCCTGTGGGCGATGCGCCGCACCGGCGTGCGCGGTGTCGCGACGGCGGCGCTCGTGGCAGCCGCTGTCAGTTCCATCGCCCTCGTGCGCAATCTCGTGGTCGAGCGCGAGTGGGTGCCGATCTCCTACAACGGCGGCGTGAACTTCTACATCGGAAACAACCCCGACTACGACCGCACCGTCGCGATCCGTCCGTTCTTCGAGTGGAAGCGGCTAGCACGCGAACCGCTCGCGCACGGAGCCGAGCGCCCGAGCGCGCAATCACGCTGGTTCTTCGATCGCGCGGCTTCGTGGATCGCCGCGCATCCGGGCGACTGGACCCTGCTGCTCGCGCGCAAAGTGTGGGCGACCGTGCAGGGCGTCGAGCGCATGCGCAACGACGACCTGTACGCCGGACGCGCCTGGTCGCCGATTCTCGCGGCGCTTCTGTGGGTCCGTGGGATCGCGTTTCCGTTCGGCCTCCTCCTGCCCTGCGCGATCCTCGGCATCGTCGCGGGCCGCACCGGGTGGCGTGACGCAGCGCCGCTCGCGTGGATGGCCCTTGCAGCATGGCTCACGTGCATCGTGTTCTTTCCGTCGGCGCGGTACCGCGTGCCCGCCGTGCCTGCGCTCGCACTGTTCGCCGCCTCCGGCGTGCTCTGGTTACGCGACGAGTGGCGCCTGAATAGAGCGCGGGCCGCGCGCGCTACGATCGCGCTCGTGGTGTTGATCGCCGTGTGTGCGATCGGACAAGGACCCGCGTCGCCTCCGAGCGTGCAAGCGGAAACCGCACTGTCGCTCGGGAGCGTCGCGGACCGGACGGGCCGCCACGACGAGGCCATCGCGCACTTCCGCCGTGCGCTCGCGCTGAAGCCCGTGTACCCCGAGGCTGACTTCGGCATTGCGGTCGCATACCTCGGTCTCGCACAGGCAGACAGCGCGCGCTGGTTCGCGCGGCGCGCCGTGCAGGGCGCGCCGGACGTCGAGGACACGTGGCACACATTAGCGATCGCCGAACAAGAAGTGGGGGACGCACCTGCGTCGGCGCGAGCCGCGCGCCGCGCTCTTGCGATGAATCCCGCGGCGGTCGAATCGCGGATCGTGCTGGCGCTCGCGCTGGCGCAGGCAGGGGACATGCACGCGGCCCTCGCTCAGGCAGACAGTGCGACGCTCGCGCCCGCGATCCCCGAGCCCGGGGTGCTCGCGTTGGTTCGCGTCTTTCTTGCCGCGGGCCGGCGCGATGCGGCGGTGTCACTGGTCGAGCGCGCGGTGCAGGAGACTCCCTCGTCGGAAATGCGCTCCCTGCGCGAGGCACTCCTTCGCACGGAGGAACCGGTTCCTCGTTAGCTCCTGTCCCCCGCGGCCGATACACAAAGCGATGCCGCCCCTGGCGCGGTGTCACCCGCGCGATCGCTGAACCCATCAAACCTCTTGACCGCCCGGCGAGGTCCGCTGCATGCTGTGTGATACGAGGGGAAGAGAGGGTCCGCGGCGTTCCTGTTGCCTCGGCGACAGAACCTGCGATCGCATCATCATCCCGGAGCAACCGGTCGTTCCGGGTCGCTCGCCGTCACATGTATGTGACGGCGGTACCAGGACAGAGCCAGCTGTCCGTCCTGATAGGGGTGACGACAAGTGAAAGCTCGAAAGGGCAATCGCCTCTTCCACTGTGCTGCCGTTCTCCTCTCTGCCGGCGCGCTTTTCCTCTGCGCGTTTCCGTCGGTCGTGACCGCACTGCCGATCCCGCCGCATGTGGAGGGATTCGGGGATCCGGATCACCCTTCATCGACGACGGAGCAAAGGAACAACGCGCCGGGGCAGCCGCCCGATGAACAGAACCGCCAGGCACAGGCCGGCCGGAGGGCCGTGGTCGCACACGGTCAGCCGTCAACCCCAGTGCTCCCCAACTGGTTCGTTGTGCGCTCGGCCACGCTGAGTCTCGTTCGCACTGTGCTGCCGGCGATCAACTTCTAGTCCAGGAGTTTTCGCCGCAGGCACATCTGCCAGGGGAGTCACGGGATGAGAGAGGTCGCCCCAATCGTCCCGCTGTACGAACAACCGTCGGACCGCGCCCCGGCGCTGGCCGCAGCCGCCGCACAAGCCGCTCTTCGCTCCGCAGAGGAGGAGTTGGCGGCATGCGTGCAGCGCGGAGCGCCGCCGGAAACGCTTGCCCGCCGCGAAGTGGCTTTGGCGGAGGAGTGTCGCAAGCGGAGTCACTTCGCTCGCGCCCGCGATCTGTGTGCCTCGGCATCCGCACGCATTGGTGAGTTGCCACCCTCGGGCACGCACGCGTACCTGCAGATCATCCTGAGCCGGTTGGCATGGGACGCGAGTGACTACACGGATGCGCTCTCGCGTGCACGGAGCGCTCTCGATATGTACACCGAGCTCGGCGACGAAGAAGGCACGGCGCTGAGCAACGCGGAAGCGGGTAAGGCGTGCATTCGCCTCAAGGATTCCCGCGCGGCCCGGGACTACTATCACGACGCACTCGCCACCTACCGCCGCCGCAACGATCAGCACCGGATGGCGTCTGCGCACAACAACCTCGGCATTATCTACAAGAACTGCGGCGACTGGGTGCGGGCGATCGAGCACCTCGAGGAGGCGCTCCGGCTGGATCGCGCGGCAAACGAACTTGAGTTGCTTCCGGTGTATCGGCTCAACATCGGTATCGTTCACCTGAAGATGGGCGCGTGGGAGGCAGCGAGCGAGAACCTCGAAGCCGCGCGCGCGATGGCGAAGGGGTCGGAGAACTACCTGCTCCTCGCAGACTGCTTGCTCGCGCTCGGCAACTACAACCGCTTTGCGAATCGCCCGCGCGAGGCGGATCGCTTGTACGCGCAAGCGCTCGATGTCGCGCGCCGCTACGGGTACCGCCGCCAGATGGCGCTCGCACACGAATTCCGCGGCGACGTGGCCTGGGACGCGCAGAACGCGGAGGCCGCGCTGGCGGAGTACCACGAGGCGTTCCAGCTGGCGGAGGAGACCGCGCCGGACGGAGACATCACGGCGGAAGTGTGCCGCCGCCTGGCCGACGTGCACGTATCCGCACAGGAGTACGCCCCGGCCGCCGAATACATCGCCCGCGCGTTGAGCATCGCGCAGGCGCGCGGCGATGCGTACGAAGAAGGCGCCGCGCAGCGCATCCGCGGGTTATTGCTGCACTCCGGCGGACAACACGGCGAGGCGTTGGACGCACTCGCCCGCAGTGCGCAGCTCCTCCGATCGATCTCCGAACGCTACGAACTGGCGAAGACCCTCTACGACACGGGACGCGTCCTGCGTCTCGGCCCGCCGGGTGGTCGCGAACGGGCCTGGCGTCTTTTTAAGGAAGCGTCGTACCACTTCGAAGACCTCGGCGTTCGCGACTGGGTCGGACGCGTCGATCGCGAGTTGCTGGAGTTCCGCGCGGATAGCGACGCGACCAATGGGAAGCGTCGCGCCGCCGACCACGCGGACGTCCGCGAGAAGGCGCGTCAGTTTGAAGCGTTCGGGATCGTCACGCAGAGCTCCCTCATGGTGGACGTGTTGGAGATGGTGCAGAAGGCGGCGCGGAGTCGATTCTGTATCCTGATTCAAGGCGAGACCGGGACGGGGAAGGAGCGACTCGCGCGCGCCATCCATGAAATGGGTGCGTTGCCCAGCGACAAGTTCGTCGCACTCAACTGCAACGGACTGCCGGAAGGACTGCAAGAGAGCGAGCTCTTCGGCCACAAGCGCGGCGCTTTCACCGGTGCGCAGAGTGACAAACCCGGCCTATTCGAATTGGCAGACGGCGGCACCCTCTTCCTCGACGAGGTCACGGACCTCACGGCTGGAGCGCAAGGGAAGATCCTGCGCATCATCGAGGATGGTCAGTTGCGCCGGTTGGGCGACGTGCGGAGCAGTCGCATCAACGTGCGCATTCTCGCGGCGACCAACAAACCTGCGATCGACGAGGTGCGCGCCGGGCGATTCCGCAAGGACCTCTTCTACCGGCTCTCCGTCTTTCCGGTGAACCTCCCGCCCCTGCGTGACCGGCCCGAAGACGTGGCACTCCTCGCGCAGTTTTTCATGGCGCGGGAGAGTGCGGCCGAACGGAAGCCGGTCTCGCTTGCGAGCGATGCCGTGGAGGCGCTCACGCAGTACGAGTGGCCGGGCAACGTCCGCGAGTTGGAGAACCTGATCTGCCGGCTGTACGTGTTGGCGGAGCCGGACTCGGCGATTCACGCGCACGATCTCCCACCCGAAATGCTCGCCAACCCCGCACACCCTGCCTCGGCCTTCGGTCTGAAGGAACGCCTCGAGATGTTCGAGCGGGATCACATCGAGCGCGCGCTCAAGGCCTGTGGTGGAGACCGCGTGCAGACGGCGGCGATTCTCGGTATCACGCGTAGATGGCTCAGCGAGAAGATGCGTCGCTACAACCTGGACCGCGCGGGAACGATCG
The DNA here is from genome assembly GCA_964514075.1 of uncultured bacterium. Taxonomy (GTDB): domain Bacteria; phylum Eisenbacteria; class RBG-16-71-46; order CAZEPH01; family CAZEPH01; genus CAZEPH01. Next base: position 4,950 of record CAZEPH010000110.1, read on the forward strand.
TTCCTCAATAGGAAGGTCCCTTCCCTCCGCGAGCGCGTTCCCGCTCGGACGCCCCTCCATGTAGCAGTTGTGGATCATCGCGTAAGATGCTCATGCAGAATGCGTTGAATGGTATTTCGTTGCTACGTCGAAATGCCCGACCTCCCGGCACGTGTATTGCCCCACTTGATAGCGTCAAGGGGGGAGCGGCGGCAGGGGCTCAAGGGCCATTGGGGAGGTCGGACTTACATCTCTGACCTTCTCTTCCAAGCACAGAGGATCTCTCCAGGGTCCCCGATTGTGCCCTTGCCCTCCCCGTCTTTGTGAAGCTCGCGTTCGTCGGGTGACCGGACGCGGGCTGTTTCAGGGGCCCGAGGTCGCCGTCCGGGACGGCAGCGGGCGACATCTTAGAGAAACCGTGTGGCTTCTCTCGGGCCCCGTTTGAGCCGATGCGACTCGGCTCAGCGCATTGAACGGCCTCTTTCGCGCGTGCTACGCTGGCGACAGAGGCCGTTGCGTTTTCCCGTCCTGAATTTCGCTGCGACGCACGCCCATCGGCCGATAACCACCCGCAGTCCGTCTCGGTTGGAGGTGAGCATGGTCGTCATCATGGATACGCACGCATCGGCGGAGCAACTCGATGCCGTGGCCGCCCGCCTGCGCGCACTCGGCCTGACCGTACACCTCTCGGCTGGGAAGTCGCGCAACGTCGTCGGGGTGATCGGCGACACCGCCGCCGTGGATGTGCGAGACATTTCCGGGCTGCCCGGCGTCTCCGAGGTGATCCGCGTATCAGAGCCCTACAAGCTCGCGTCGCGGCACTTTAAGGAAGACGACACGGTCGTGCATTGCGGCGCGGGGGTGACCGTCGGCGGCGTGGAAGTGGTCGTGATGGCGGGGCCGTGCTCCGTCGAAAGCGAAGCACAGGTTCAGGCGATCGCGGAGCAGGTGCAGTCCGCAGGCGCCACGATCCTGCGCGGCGGCGCGTTCAAGCCGCGCACGTCGCCGTACTCCTTCCAAGGGTTGGGTGAGGACGGACTGCGCATTCTGCGCCGAGTGGCGGACCGCCTGAACATGCTCGTCGTAAGTGAGGTCATGGACGTCGAGCACATCCCGGCGTTCATGCGATACATCGATATCTTGCAGGTCGGCGCGCGCAACATGCAAAACTTCACGCTGCTCAAAGAGCTGTCGCGATGCCGCAAACCGGTGCTCCTCAAACGTGGGATGTCCGCGACGATCGACGAGTGGCTGATGGCCGCGGAATACCTCATCTCCGGCGGCAACACGGAGGTGATTCTCTGCGAACGCGGCATTCGCACGTTCGAGACACGCACGCGCAACACACTCGATCTCGCCGCCGTGCCGGTCGTGAAGCATCTCTCGCATTTGCCCGTCGTGGTGGATCCGAGTCACGCGACGGGATTGCGGGACAAGGTCGCGCCGATGGCGCGCGCGGCGATCGCCGCAGGCGCCGACGGCCTCATCGTGGAAGTGCACCACGATCCGGATCGCGCGCTGTGCGACGGCGCACAGTCGTTGTACCCGAAGCAATTCACGGACATGATGTCGCAGGTGGGACGGATCGCGCCGGTCGTGGGACGTTCGGCGCGCTGGCAACCGGTGGCCTAGCGCGATCGCGGAGGAGTCGAGATATGGATATCTCGGTGGAGCACGTCGTGCGACTCTTTGTCGCGGGATTGTGCGGCGGCGTCATCGGATGGGAGCGCGCCTCCGAGGGAAAGCCCACCGGTCTGCGCACGCAGATGCTCGTGTGCTTGGGCTCCTGCTTGTTCATGGTGGCGGGCGAGGAGATGCGGCCGCCCGGAGAACCCGGTGTCGTCGTGGATCCATCGCGTCTCGCGGCGGGCGTCGTCACGGGAATCGGGTTTCTCGGCGCGGGTGCGATCCTACGTACGGGCGCGTCGGTGATCGGCCTCACGTCGGCGGCGTCCATTTGGATGACGTCAGCGATCGGCGTGGCGATCGGCGCCGGAGCGTACGTCGTGGCGGTCGTCGCGACCGCCATGAGTGTGGTCGTTCTGGGTTCGTGGATTCCCGGCATGCGCCGGTTCGCCGGAAACAATGGACGGCGGCACCACGACGACGAGTGAGCGCACCTGCCTTGACACCATGCGTTCGGCTGCTATTGTGCGCCCGAGAGGGCGATTAGCTCAGCTGGTTAGAGTACCTGCTTGACATGCAGGGGGTCAGTGGTTCGAGTCCACTATCGCCCACCATTCATTCCAGTGACACGGCCCCGAGGGCGAGTCCCCGCGGGGCTTCCGTTCATTCGGCCGAGAGGGTGCGATGCGCCACGAAGTCGATCCATCGAGTTCGTTGTACCGGAAGCGGCATTCGCTCGCGCACATTCTCGCGCAGGCGGTGATGACCGTGCGCCCCGGGACGCAACTCGGATTCGGTCCTCCGACCGAGAACGGGTTCTACTACGACTTCTACCTTCCGGAACCGCTCACGCCCGAAGATCTGCCCGCCGTGGAAAAGGTGATGCGCAAGATCGTCGGCCAGCGCCAAGCATTCGAGATGAAGGCGCTCGCTCCGCCGGACGCGTTTGCGTACCTGGAGGAACTCGGGCAGCCGCTCAAGCGCGAATACGCGGAGGAACTGGCCGCGAAGGAGAATCTGCGCGAGATCACGTTCTACTCGAACGGCCCGTTCGTGGACATGTGCGAAGGACCGCACGTGACATCGAGCGGCGAGATCGATCCGAAGTCGTTCGCGCTGGATTCCATCGCGGGCGCGTACTGGCGGGCGGACGAGTCGCGCAACATGCTCACGCGCATCTACGGCCTCGCGTTCGAGACCGCGGAGGAGTTGGCCGCGTTCAAGGAACGCCGCCGTCTCGCGGCGGAGCGCGACCACCGCAAGCTGGGACGGGAGTTGCACCTCTTCACGATCGTCGACGAAGTCGGCCCCGGGCTTCCGCTGTGGCTGCCCAATGGGACCGTCCTGCGTGAGGAGATCGAAGCGTTCGCGAAGGACGTGGAGTTCAAGGCGGG
>CAZEPH010000111.1:0-7926 GCA_964514075.1 uncultured bacterium
GCCGTGATGGAACCGCTCCCGCATCTCCTGGGTTTGGAGGGCCTGTCGCGTGAGCGTCTCACCACGCTGCTCGACATGGCCGTCACCATGAAGAGCATCGTCCAGCGCTCTATCCCGAAGGTCCCGACGTTGCGCGGACGGACCGTGGCGAATCTCTTCTTCGAAAACTCCACGCGGACGCGATTCAGCTTCGAACTCGCCGAGAAACGTCTCTCCGCGGACACGATGTCGTTCTCCGCGAGCGGGAGCAGCGTCTCCAAGGGCGAAACGCTTGCCGATACCGTGCGGACGATCGAGGCCATGGGCGTGCACGTCGTGGTCATTCGTCACGCCGCGTCGGGCGCGCCGAGCTTCGTGGCGCGCCACGTGAATGCGAAGGTGGTGAACGCGGGCGACGGATTCCATGAACACCCCACGCAAGGACTGCTCGACATGTTCACGATGCGCGAGCGCCTCGGGCGCGTCGACGGACTGCGCGTGGCGATCGTGGGCGACATCGCACACAGCCGGGTCGCGCGATCGAACGTCTTCGGGCTGCGGAGCATGGGAGCGGACGTGGTGGTGTGTGGGCCGCGCACGCTCCTGCCGGCCGAGGTGGAACGGCTGGGCGTGTCGGTGGCGGACCGGCTCGATGACGCACTCGAGGGAGCGGACGTCGTGATGATGCTGCGGCTGCAACTCGAGCGGCAAGCGCGCGCGCTGTTCCCGAACGTGCACGAGTACGCACGAGTCTACGGGCTCACGCGCGAGCGAGCCGCGCGCCTCGCCCCGCACACGATCGTCATGCACCCCGGTCCCATGAACCGCGGCTTGGAGATCGCACCCGAGGTGGCGGACGGCGAACGATCGGTGATCGTGGATCAAGTGACGAACGGCGTCGCGGTGCGTATGGCGGTGCTGTGCGCGCTGGAGGGCGTGGACGCGGCTGTGGACGCCGGCGTGGCGGCGGTCGCCGAGGAGGTGGTGCACGTATGACGACGACACTGCTTCTGCGCAACGCACGGCTCTTCGATCCGGCGCGGACGCTGGATCGACGCGGGGACGTGCTCATCGCGAACGGCGTCATCGCGTCGGTCGGCGACTCCATCACCGTCCCGCACGACGCGGAGGTCATAGACGTGGGCGGCGCGCTGCTCGCGCCGGGTTTCGTCGACATGCACGTGCACTTGCGCGAGCCGGGACGCGAGGACGCGGAGACGATCGCGAGCGGCGCACGCGCCGCGGCCGCGGGCGGATTCACCGACATCCTCGCCATGCCCAACACCACGCCGCCCGCGGACTCCGCGGAGACGGTGGCGTTCGTGCGGTCGGCCGGCGCGCGCGCCGGCGGCGCGCGGGTGCACCCGTGCGGCGCGATCACACGCGGTCTCGCCGGAGAGGAACTGGCTCCGGCACACGAACTGGTCGCCGCCGGTGCGCGCGCCCTCTCCGACGACGGGCGCCCCGTGAGCCGCGCCGAGGTGATGCGCCGCGCACTCGAGTACGCACGTCCGCTCGGCGTCCCCGTGATTTCGCACGCAGAGGACCTCACGCTGCGCGGCGACGGCGTGATGCATGAAGGGTTCGTGAGCACCGCGATGGGGCTGCGCGGCATCCCCGCGGCGTGTGAAGAAGTGGCGGTGGCGCGCGACGTGATTCTCGCGCGCCTCGCCGGGACGCCGCTGCACATCGCGCACGTGAGCACGCGCGGCGCGGTGGAGGCGATTCGCCGCGCGCGCGCGGCGGGCGCTCGCGTAACGGGAGAGGTGACGCCGCATCACCTCGCGCTCACCGACGAAGCGGTACACGGCTACGATACGCACGCCAAGATGAACCCGCCGCTGCGCAGCGCGGAACATCGCGAGGCGCTCCTGGACGGATTGCGCGACGGCACGCTCTCGGTGATCGCGACGGATCACGCGCCGCACGGCCTGCACGACAAGGATGTGGAGTTCGACGTCGCCGCATTCGGTGTGATCGGCGTGGAGAGCGCGGTCGGCGTCGTCCTCACGACATGTCTGCGGACCGGTGCGGTGGATCTCGCCACGCTCGTGCGCGCGTTCACCGACGGGCCGCGAGAGGTGCTGGGACTTCCGAGCGTGCGGGTGGAACCGGGGAGCGCGGCCGATCTCACCGCCGTGGATCTGGACGACGCGTGGACCGTCGATCCGGGCGAGTGGATGTCGCTCTCGCGCAACACGCCCTTTGCCGGGTGGTCGCTCACCGGACGACCGGTTCTCACCGTCGTCGGCGGCGCCGTCGTGTGGCGGCGGGCGGGCATGCCGATGGGCGCTGCGTGAGTCGTGCGCATGCCGGCGTTCTCGTCGCGCTGTCGCTGATGGCGGCTGGCCTCACGGGCTGCGCGTACTACAATACGTTCTACTACGCGCGCACGCAGTTTCGCGTCGCCTACCCACGCCGCATCGACGCGTTCCTGGCAACGGGGAGTCCCACGGGCACGCAGTCGGCCGCCCTCGACTCCGCCCGCGTGCGCTGCAATCGCGTCATCACGAACTACCGCGGCTCGAAGTGGGTCGACGACGCCTACCTGCTCTCGGGACAGGCGTTCTTCGGCAAGGGAAAGTACACCGAAGCGGTGCAGCGACTCACCGCGTTGCGCGACTCGTTTCCGAAGAGCGACCTGCTTCCGGAGGCGACGACGTTTCTGGGCGCCGCGCGCATCAAGAACGGAGACGTGGATCGCGGTCGCGACGATCTGACCGAGGTCCGCACCCGATGGCCGAAGTATGAGTTCGTCGACCTCGCGACATACCTTCTCGCGGAGAGCTACCGGGACGATCGCGCATGGGCGGAGGCCGTGCCGCTGTACGAGGAGATCGTGCGCGAGCACAAGGAGAGTCCCGTCTTCGACCGCGCGGCGCTCCAAGCCGGCGTGTGCCTGAACAAGATGCGACGTTTCGAGGAGGCGCGCTCGTACCTGACGCGCGTCGGACGCCGTCACAAGACGGCGCCCGAGGTGCAGTTCGCGGCGCTGCGCACGACGGGCGAAACGTATCTGGACGAGCGCCGCTACGCGGACGCCGAGCGCGTGTTCCGCGACCTGCTTGCGCGCGTCGACGAACGCACGCAGAGCGGACAGATCGTCCCGGGCAACCCGGCGCAACTCCGATCGGAGGCGCGCATTCGCATCGCGGAGGCGCAGAACGGCCAGGGCGATCACGACGGTGCGCTGAAGACGCTGCAAACCGTGCTCGACGACGCGCCACGCACACCGTACGCCGCCGAGGCGCAGTTCAACATCGGCTACACCTACGAAGTGCACCTGAACGATCCGCAGAAGGCGCGCGAGGCCTACGCCGAAGTGCGTAACCAAGCGGCGGGATCGCAGTACGCCGTCCGGGCGGACTCGCGGCTCAAGAACCTCGAACGCTTGCGCGATCTCCGTCTGGCAGCGAAGAGCGATCCCGCGGAGCGCGCGTTTGCCGCGGCGGAACTCACGCTGCTAGACCTGGAGAAGCCTGACGACGCGATGCTGCAGTATGCGCTCGTGGCGCGACGCTACCCGCGGAGCGAGTACGCGCAAAAGGCGGCGTACGCATTGGCGTGGTGCGCACTCCGGGTTGCGCGCGATACGTCGCGTGCGATCGACGCGTTTACCGACGTCCTGCGACGCTACCCCGGAACCGTGTTCGCGGAGGACGCGCGCTACACGCTCCACCGTCTCGGTGTCACGGCCCCGGATTCCACGGCGATCGCGGTCGATTGGGCGCGCGTGCTCGCCGACTCCGCCGCGGTGGCGGATTCGCTTGCTCCATTCGAACTCCGCGCGGATTCGCTCGCGCGCGCGGACGTGCAGCGCGACTCCCTCATCGCGGAAGAGGCGCGCGCGCGCGCGGATTCCATCCGCGGCGCCGCGGCGCTGCAGGACTCCATCGAAAACGCGCGAAGCACGCTCGATCGCACCAAGCGCGAGAGCGACGATCGTCCCGTGCCGGCGAAGCGCCGGCCGGGGAGTCGGCCCAGCCCGTTCGGCGACGCACAGACGCCGCCTCCGCCGGCGATCACTCCGCCGGACTCCACGCGCGTGCGGGACGACTGAGCGATGCCCGCACCTTCCCGTCCGCCGCGATCCAGTTTCACGGGACGCGTCCACTCCATCACGTCGCCGATCGAGGCGCACGTGTTTCTCACGCTGCGCGCAGCCGACGGCGTGGCGGCTCCGCTTCCCGGTCAGTTCATGCACCTCCGACCGGCGGGCGGAGCGGGCGCTCCGCTCTTGCGCCGCCCGATGAGCATCGCGTTCGCACGTGCAGCCGACGAGGGATCGGGCGCCGTGTGGTCGTCGTTGTTCGGCGTAATCGGTCCGGGCACGCAGGCGTTAGCCGCGCTCCGCGCGGGGGATCCGATCGACGTGCTCGGTCCGCTCGGCCGTCCGTACACGTTGCCGTTGCAGGGGGAATGCGCGGTGCTGATCGGCGGTGGCCGCGGCATCGCCCCGCTCGTGTTTCTCGCGGACGCGTGTGCGCGCGCCGGCTGCGAGACCGTCTTCCTCGCGGGAGCGCGCCGGAAGGACCTCCTCTGGATTCCGGAAAATTGCGCCGTCGGCGTGCACTGCGCGACGGACGACGGATCGCTCGGCGCGCACGGCACCGTGATGGATCTCTTGCACGCGCTGCCGCACGACGTGATCCGGCACGCGACGTTCTATGCGTGCGGACCGCATAAATTGTTGGCGCGCGTGGCGGAGTTTGCGCGCGCGCACGGCCGGCCCGCGCAGGTCTCGATGGAAGCGCGCATGGGGTGCGCCATGAACGTGTGCCGCGGTTGCGTCGTACCGGTGCTGGACGACGGGCGCCGCTACGCGACCGTGTGCACGGATGGTCCAGTGTTCGACGGCGCCGATCTGGACTGGCCTGCGCTCGCGCACATCGAGGACGCGGGATACGGCGTTGCACACGGGCCGCGCACGCATGTCTGACGCGATCGATCTCTCCGTCCGCGTCGGCGCGGTGGAGTTGCGGAATCCGATCCTCACCGCCTCCGGCACGTTCGGGTACGGCATGGAGTACGACGACGTGCTGGACGTCGCGCTCCTCGGCGGCGTGGTCACCAAGACGATTACGCGCGCGCCGCGTCCCGGACTGCCGCCGCCGCGCGTCGCGGAGACACCCAGCGGCATGCTCAATTCGATCGGTCTCGAGAACGTGGGATTGGATCGGTTCGTCCGCGAGAAGCTGCCGCTCATCGCGGCGTTGCGCACGCCGGCGGTCGTGAGTCTCGGCGGGCACAGCGTGAGCGACTTCGCCGACATGGCACGCGCCGTGGATGGCGCGGCGAACGTGATCGCACTCGAACTCAACATCTCGTGCCCCAACCTCGAACGCGGCGGCGCGCTCTTCTGCGCGGACCCGGCGATGGCGCACGACGCCGTCGCGTCGGTGCGCGCGGTCACGCGCGCGCCGCTGTGGGCCAAGCTCTCGCCGAATGTCACGGACATCGGAGTGGTCGCGCTCGCGTGCGAACGCGCCGGCGCCGACGCGCTCTCCGTGGCCAACACGTTCGTCGGCATGGCGGTGGACGTCGAGCGGAGCGTGCCGCTGATTCCGCGCGTCACCGCGGGTCTGAGCGGTCCGGCCATTCGCCCGCTCGCCCTCGCGAAGGTGTGGGAGACGCGGCAGGCAAGCGCGCTGCCGATCGTCGGCATCGGGGGCATCGCGAACGCGCACGACGTGCTGGAGTTCCTGATCGCCGGCGCGAGCGCGGTGCAGGTCGGCACGATCCTCTTCAGCGATCCCACGGCGCCGGTGCACATTCTGCAGGGACTCCGCGAGTACTGCGCACGGCACGGTCTCGCGCGCCTCCGCGACGTGACGGGCACGCTGCGCGTGCCGTCCGCTCTCGCGCCCGACATGTCGTGGGTGGGCGGATGACCGCGGAGGAGAGACTCATCGTCGCGCTGGACACCGCGCACGCGGGGGACGTCGAGCGGCTCATCGATCGGCTCGATGGCGTGGCGGTCCGGTACAAGGTCGGACTGGAGCTCTACACGGCGCTCGGTTCGTGGGCGGTGCGCCTGCTCACCGGACGCGGTGTGCACGTGATGCTGGATCTCAAGCTGCACGACATACCCCGCACCGTCGAACGTGCGGTGCGCGCCGTGATCTCGCCGGGAGTCGACCTGCTCACGGTGCACGCGAGCGGCGGACCCGCGATGATCCGCGCCGCCGTGGATGCGGCGTGCGCGAGCGAGAGGGAACGGCCGCGCGTTCTTGCGGTGACCGTTCTCACGAGTCTGGACGATGCGGACGCGCGCGCCATCTTCGGCGCGCGCAGCGCACGCGAGCGCGTGCTGTCGCTCGGGCGAATGGCGCAGGACGCCGGCGCGGACGGCGTCGTCGCCTCGCCACAGGAGGCGGAGGCGATTCGCGAGGTCACCGGAGAGGATTTCGTGATCGTGACGCCGGGGATTCGCCCGGCCGGCGCGCGCGGCGCGGACGATCAGAAGCGCGTCGCGTCTGCGGCGGAGGCCGCCCGGTTTGCGACGTATCTCGTCGTGGGGCGCCCGATCACGGAGGCGGACGATCCACGCGCAGCGTTCACCGCGCTCGCGCGCGAGGTGACCGCGTAGCGCAGGCAGTGGCCCGTGTCGGTTGACGACCTCTCGGACCGACCCTACAATCCCACGCTTCCACGCAGGAAAGGTACACACGTGCGGCCCCGGCCGGCCGATCGTCTCCGGGGGTCACAGTTCTCAGGGAGACACATGCGCGTTCTGATCACCGGAATCACCGGATTCGCGGGCAGTCACCTCGCCGATTTCCTCTCCACCCAACCGGGTGTCGAGATACACGGGATCCACCGCTGGCGCAGCAATCGCGAACTCATCGCGCACCACACCGACATCCAGATGCACGAATGCGATCTCGCCGACTACGTGTCCGTCCACCGCGTGCTCGCCGCCGTTCGCCCCGACCGCATCTTCCACTTGGCGGCGCAGAGCTTCGTTCCGACGTCGTGGGTGGCTCCGGGCGAGACCCTCCACCTGAACGTCCACTCGCAACTGCACATCTTCGAAGCGGTGCGCCAACTCGGCCTCACGCCGCGCATTCAGATCGCGGGATCGAGCGAGGAGTACGGCATGGTGCATCCCTCGGAAACGCCGATCACCGAGGACAACCCATTGCGACCGCTCTCCCCGTACGGCGTGAGCAAGGTCGCACAGGATCTGCTCGCGTATCAGTACCATCAGTCGTACGGCACCGATGCGGTGCGCACGCGCGGGTTCAATCACACGGGACCGCGCCGTCCGCCGGTCTTCGTGGCGAGCAACTTCGCGTGGCAGATAGCGCGTATCGAGAAGGGCCTGCAGAAACCGGTCATCGAAGTCGGCGACCTCACGTCGGTGCGCGACTTCACCGACGTGCGCGACGTGGTGCGCGCGTACTGGTTCGCTCTCGAGAAGTGCGCGGGCGGGGAGGTCTACAACATCGCGAGCGGCACGGGATGGGTGATCGGCGATCTGCTCGAGTATCTCCGCGCGCAGTCCACCGCGACGGTGGAGGTGAAGCAGGATCCGTCGCGTCTGCGTCCGTCCGACGTGCCGCTGCTGCTCGGCGATCCGTCGAAGTTCCACGCCGCCACCGGCTGGACGCCGCAGATCCCGTTCGAGCAGACGCTGCGCGATCTCCTCGATTACTGGCGCCAGCGCGTGTAGCTCGCGCGCATGCGCATCGCCGTCACGGGAGCTGCGGGGTTCGTCGGGCACTACCTGTGCGCGCGTCTCGCGGACGCCGGGCACGACGTGATCGGATGGGGACTCGCACACACACGCGAGCACCGGACGGCGCTCGCGGGCGTGCACGGTCTCGCCGCATGGGATCACTGCGACATCACCCGTGCGGCGGATGTGACGCGCGTCGTGCGGCGCTGGCGCGCTGGTGCCATCGTCCACCTGGCCGCGCAGTCGAGCGGCGGGCGATCATTCAT
>CAZEPH010000112.1:0-7842 GCA_964514075.1 uncultured bacterium
GTGAAGCCGTGGGGGGGACGCGTTGCCCGTTGCGCGAGAATGCGTGCATGATCTTCCAGCAAGGCAACGAGGGCGGCGTCGCCGTTTGCCGTTGGCGACTCCCATTCCTCGTCGCTGATGCAGAGCCGATCCTCCGCGGCGCCGAAGTGCACCGGAGCGCCAAAGACCGCTTGGTACGGCTCTTCATCTTTCGGTTTGGGTTGACGCATCTCGACGCGTTGCACGCGGAGGTCGGGGCGAATGCGCATACGAATGCGGCTCACCAGCGCCGCGAAAACGTAGTCCACGTACACCGGCGGCACCGGGCCGCCGTCGACCCTCGAGAGGACCAGTGCCCGATGTCCGGCGCCGGGAGAAACGCGCAGGACGAGCGTCTCGGCGATCAGGCCGAAGAAGCGCGCGAAGCGCTCCACGCCGTCGCCGACGGTCGCGGACGCCGCCACGATGTAGTCGATGACGCGGTAGGCGCCGAACGGGAGCGTGGTCGGCGCCACGAGTTGCAGAGCGGGGTCACCGGTGCGCTCACGTAGCGCGTTCCAGAGGCGGATGACCGTCGGCGCGGGAATGCGCGCATCCGGATCTTCCAGGGATTTCCAGGTGAGCCCGGCCTCCTCCAACAGATCCGTCACCGCGATGCCGCGTGCCATGGCCGTGCGCAGCATGGCCAGAGTGCTTGTCGCCGCAATGGTGGGAACGGGGGCCGCCATTGGCGCGAATGGTCACAAAGTCGGCATGGTGTGTCAACGCGGCGAGTGCGCCCGCTGCGTACACTCCGTGCGGTTTGGAGAAACGCACACCTCACCAACCACACACAGGAGTTGCCCTATGAAGCGCACAATCCTCAACACTCTGGCGACGTGCATTCTCGCGGCATTCCCCTCCGTGGCACTCGCGCAAGACAGTCACGACGTCACGCTTCACGTGAGCCCCAGATGGTCGGAGTGTTCGATCCAACTGGATCCCTCTCTCACGCAAGACGCATGGCGCCAATTCACGGAAGAAGCCGGATTGGTTGTGTACTTCCGCCCGCTGATCGACGCACGGCCGATGGGGGCAGGTCGGCGGGAGTTGTCCGTACACCAGTGGAATACCGCCATCGACGACACCGAGGCTGCGTGGAACGACACCTTCGTTCATCCTGATTCGGCGCATTGGCTCTTCGAAGGGAGCGGTCTGACGTTTCCGGGTCTCACGTTCCGCGCAGGCGTGACGAACAGAATCGACGCGGGCGTCTACTTCGCCAAGAACCCCAATGCAAACTACGGGTTTTACGGCGGCCAGGTGCAGTATGGACTAACCCCGAACGCCCTAGCGGACTGGGCTGCGTCGGCTCGCGTGAGCTTTGTCTCGCTGTTCGGTCCCGAGGATCTCGATTTCACGGTCTATGGATTGGATCTGCTGGCGAGTCGCGAGTACGTGCCGTCTCGGTGGCTGATCGTGTCGCCCTACGCGGGCTTCTCGACGTACCTGTCCCGAACGCACGAGAAGTCGGCTGCTGTGGATCTGCGGGACGAGAGCGTCGGGGGAGCACGGGCGATGATCGGCGCGGTCGCCCGCGTGTCGGCCCTCAGGATCGCCGCGGAGTACACCACGGCGAAGGTCAACTCGCGCTCGCTCAAGGTGGGCGTGGCTTTCTGAAGACGCGTGCGTCAGGGCGTGCTGCACGATTCGCATGAATGCGGAACGGGCAGCACGCCCTTTCGCAGCTACTCCTCCCCTCGATCCCACACCCGCACCGTGCCGTCCATCGCGGTGGATGTCAGGAACGCGTCGTTCCGTGCAAACCGCAGGGACGTGATCGCGGCCACGTGGCCGTGAAGGCTCGTCACCTGTCGGCCGGTGGACTCATCGTAGAGACGCACGACCGAATCGGATCCGCCCGTTGCGATCCGGGTTCCGTCTGCACTCCACGCCACGCAACGCAGATTCGGGCCCGAGGCGACGAGCGTGCGCAGTGGGTGCAATTCGTCATCCCAAATCCGCACTTGTCCCGATCGGGAGACCGACACGAGTCTCTCGCCCGTCGCGTCGAACGCGACGTCCTTCACGGGGGCGCCGGCCGAGTCGGCGGCGGCGATGGGCTGTCCCGTCGCGACGGACCAGAGGCGGATCGCCCCGCGAGCATCGCAGGACGCGAGCACGTCGCCGTTGGGGGAGAACGCGAGACGCTCGATCGCGGCTGCGCTCGAGGCTATCTCACGAAGAAGAGTGAGCTCGGGAAGACGGAAGATCTTCACCAGCGAATCCGCGCCCGCCGTCACGAGGATGTTTCCCGGCGAATCGATCGCCATCGCGAGAATTGCACCGCGATGGACCGTCTCCTTTCGTCGCGGGTCGTCCTCTCGTGCGAAGACGAGAATCCGACCTTCGTCGTCGCCCGCGTAGAGCGTGGCGCCATCCGGCGAGTACGCAACACCGTGACATGGTAGACCGGAGCGAAAGAGACGCCTCGACGTCCCCGTCCGACTCCACGCGCGGAGAAGCACGTCGGTGCTCGCGCACGCGACATTCTCTTCCTTCGAATCCCACGCGGCCGCGAAGACTTGTGGCACGAGCCACTCCGATTTCACCGAGAACGTGCGCACGTCGTCGGTCGTCCACTCCCACGATTTCACCGCGCCTCTCCAGTCCGCGGAGAGTAGGTGCGCGCCATCCGGACTCGGCGCGAGCGCCGATACGTCCGCTCGATGTCCGTGGAACTCTCCGTGCACGTCGCCGGTGGTCAGGCTCCATCGGAGCAGGCGATTGTCCGCGGCCGCGGTCAGGACGTGCTCCCCGTCGGGGTCGAACGCGATCGACCCCACCGTCGCGTGATGCTCTCGGAACGTGCGCACGAGTTCGCGGCGTCGAACGTCCCAGACCTTCGCGGTTTGGTCCATCGATCCCGTCACGAGATACTCCCCGTCGTGCGCGAAGGCCATGCTGTACACGCGCCGCGAGTGCGCGTCCCACTCGGAACGCCGAGCGTGCGAACGTGCGTCGTACAGGGTGACACCGCCGTTCCCGCCTCCGACCGCGAGCACATCTCCGTCCGGCGAGTACACCGGCAGCGCGAGACCCGGCTGCGCTTTCCACTTCGCGACGAGGGTGCCTGTGCCCACGTTCCACACCCGCACGTACCCGTCGAAATCCCCGCACGCCAATCGAGTTCCGTCCACATTCGCCGTGACGAACGCCCACGCCTCTCCCGATGGAAGCATCTCCCGCGTCGAGCCGCGCGCGAGATCCACGAGCAACACCCGGCCGTCGTTGAGGCCGATCGCTGCAACGCCGCCTCCCGAAAGCAACGCGATCGACTCCACTTCCGAACCGAACGGTCCGTACGTTCGAAGCAACCCTCCTCGGATTCCGCTCCACTTCTTCACTGTGCCGTCGATCGAACACGTGAGGACGCCGCCTCCGTGCGGCAACGAGAGGATGCGTGTGATCCCCTTGTCGTGGGCCTGGAAGCCATCGAGGCTGCGATCGAGCCGTGCATGCAAGTGATGCCACTCCCACGATCGTAATCTCGGAGGCGCCGCGTCCAAGTGATCCGCAGACTCTCCGACCTGCGCGGCTCGAAGCGCCGACTCGGCCGCGGCGAGCGATGCCACGTAGGCGTTCCACTCCGCGTCCCGCTGCGCGCGGCGCGCTTCACGATACTCCGCGATCGTGGTGGCAAGAGCCGCCGCGAGGAGGACGACGACGGCGGCCGTGCCGAGCACGAGCGCTCTGTTGCGCGCGACGAATTTCGCGAGTCGATAGGCGGCGGTGTCGGGACGCGCCAGCACGGGAAGCCCCGCGAGGTGACGCCGGATGTCCGCGGCGAACTCTTCCGCGGTCGAGTACCGGCGAGCGGGCTCCTTCTGCAGCGCCTTCATCACGATCATGTCGAGGTCACCCGAGAGGTGACGGGCTTGGGGCTCCGCCGCACGGCGGCTCGGGAGAGACGGCATTTCGTTGGCGATGATGTGCGCGACCTGCGTGGGCGTCTTGCCCTGCAGGTCGTACGGGCTGGATCCAGAGAGCAGCTCGTACAAGAGAACGCCGAGGCTGTAGATGTCACTCGCGGTTGTGATGCGTGCGCCGGCCAACTGCTCCGGGCTCGCGTACCGCGGTGTGAACAACGCCGCGGAGAGTGTGTGTATGTCGCCCTCCACGGCGTCCGACTCGCTCAGAACCTTCGCGATGCCGAAGTCCAACAACTTCACGCGCCCGGACTGGTCCACGAAAATATTCCCGGGTTTGAGATCGCGGTGGATGACGAGATTCTGGTGCGCGTAGAGGACCGCTTCACACACGTCGAGGAAAAGACGCAGACGCGCCGTCACATCGAGCTGCCGTTCCTCGCACCACCGATCGATCGGCAGCCCGTCCACGTACTCCATCACAAGATACGGCTGCTCGCCGTCCGTCGATCCGCCGTCGATCAGTCGAGCGATCGCAGGATGCTCGAGATCGGCGAGCACTTGTCGTTCGCTGCGGAATCGACCGACGGCCTCCGCACTCCAGAGCCCGGGGTGAATCAGCTTGATTGCGACTTGCTTTGTGTACGCCTCGTCCGTTCGTTCCGCCAGGAAGACGGCACCCATTCCACCGGTCGCCAGCTTGCGCACGAGTCGATACGGACCGAGCTGCGTCCCGATCGTCGCTCCCGCGAAGAGCGCGCCCAGCATTTCCGCCGAGGACGCGATGCGGATCGGCGCATCGAGGAAGTCCGCGCCTCCCTTCTCGCGAGCGCGGAGCAACGACTCCACATCCTCGCGCAGCGACGAATTGTCGCCGCACGCGTGGGACAGGTACGACGCCCTGCTGTCCGGCGGTAACTCGAGCGCGGCGTTGAACACCTCGATCGGGTCCGGACCGTTGTCCGCGTCACGCGCCAACGCGCATCTCCCGGTACAGCCACGTCTGCGCGAAGCTCCAGTGGCGCGTCGCGGTGCGGCGCGAGAACCCCATGACGGCGGCGCATTCGTCGTGCGTGAGTCCGCCGAAGAACCGCATCTCCACGACCCGCGCCGCCTCGGGATACTGCTCCGCCAACTTGTTCAATGCGTCTTCCAACTCCAACACCAGCGCGTCCACTTCCTCGGATCCCACGACGAGCGCTTCGTCCAATTCAACTTTCGCCTGTCCCGATCCGCGCTTCTGGCTCCCGCGCCGTCTCGCGTGGTCGAGGAGGATCCGTCGCATCGCCCTCGCCGCGATCGCGAGGAAGTGCGCGCGGTTCTGCCAGTCGCAGCGCGTCTGATCCACCATGCGGAGAAACGCCTCGTTGACCAACTCGGTGGCTTGCAGGGTGTGATCCGGACGCTCGCGGCGCAGGAGGTGGGACGCGGCATTGTGCAGGTCTTCATAAACGAGGGGGAGCAGAACATCCACGGCGCGCGCTGACCCTTGCGTGGTTTCGAGGAGGAGCCGTGTGACATCGAGACGGCTCTCATCGCGTCCCCGGCTGGGGTCGGTCGAGGCCATGAAAGCGTTCCTCCGAAGACCTAGGCGCGATTCCACGAGAGAACTGCGAGCACAGACGGTGACCGCGCGGTCGGCGGTTCGGCGAGCGTACCAGGTTCGCCCGGACCATCGCAAACCGACCCCCTAGGCGTTGTTGGCACGAATTGTCCCGCATCTGCGCGTCTTTCCGTGGCGACGAGGTCCGGAACGAATCCCGGCTGGTTCCAGACTGAGCCACGCACGCATCCCGACTCCCTGGAGGCACGCATGTCAGGCACCGCTGCGCGTCTATTGATCCCGTTCGCCGCGTTCATGTTCTCCGCATGCGGCACGGACCAGACGACGGAACCCGGTCCCGGCTCTGAGTCCCGTGCTATTCCTCCAACCGGAGGGTCCGTGTCCGCGAGCGATGGACAGGGCGTTCACATGGCGATCACTTTTCCCAGCGGTGCCGTCCTCGACACGACGAAAGTGACGCTGCGCGCTCTGGAACCGCCGTCAGGCACCGTGGCTCGCTTCGAGGTCGAACCCGCGGGCTTGGCCTTGCTCGCTCCTGCGGAAATCGTCGTCCAAGTGCCGGCGGGGGTGCAGATCAACCCGAACATGGTGCTCCGCTTCTCCGGCGAGACAGAAGTGGAAGTGCCCGGGGTCGTCGATGTCGGAACGCGAACCGTGCGCGCGAGCGTCTACCAGTTTGGCTTCGACGCGCCGGTCCCAACAGCACCGAAGCGAACCGGTCGTACTGCGCGTTCTGTCTCCGGTATGCCGCTCATCACCATCGACCTCATTGAGTTTGATTGCCAGCAGGCGCGCGATGCTCTGTCGGAGGCCATCCTGAACGCTGAAGCGTGGGACACGGCGTTTCCGTACAACCTGGCAATGCCGCTGATCCTCAAGTATCGCGCGGCCGCTCTGGTCTGCGGATCGGCCGACTCGGTGGGAGTGGCAGCCGAACAGCTCAAACAACTCGCCTGCCTGAACGTTGTGTCGGCTGATACCGAGGCGGGCACTTCGGAGTCCGTCGACATTGGGACCTTTCAGAAGAACGTGCAGGCCCTCTTGTCCGCCGAGGGTCTGGCGCAGGAAACGGGAGCGGAGTGCCACGTGCTCGATGCGTCGTATGAGTCCGAGTTCGGTGAGTACATCGATGCCTACACAGCGCGCATCAATGACCCGTCCTTCGTGGCCAGCTTCCCGACGTGGGATGCGCTCTGGCGCGAGATCCGTAACTGCACGGACTTGTTGGCGAACGCCCGGCTGCTCGGCCTGGATGCAACGGAGCAGAAGATTGAGACCGAGCTGATGCCGGCGCTGTTCGCGCGTCTGAGGGAAGTAGCGAGGGATGCTTGCGAAGAGGATGGAAACACCTCCCTGCTCCTCGACATCCTGAGTGGCGGAGATCTACTCCGTCACCCGCTGGGAGTGGGAAGGAGCATGCCGCCCTATACGGGCCTCTCCGCAGAAGACCTGTACGGCGAGGTGCATCGATGCGGCTCGCGATTGAGCTTCACGTCGACGGGGTCAGCCGGCGAACATGTGGATGATCTTCTGGTGGGTGGTGTCATCACGACCGGAGCGATCGCGGCGACAGCGGACGGTCACATCGACATCGAGGACGATCTTGCATCGATCAACTGCGGCCGTGGGGTTTTTGCGGGGGACGTTGTCAACGTCGCCGCGGTGATTCCCGGAGTGGTCTCCGTGCCGCTGGGCGTGCTGGACGGCAATCGGACGATTAGCATGGCCAGCGTCCAGGGCGCGCTCCCCGGCGACACGCTGACCGCCTTCGATCTGGTCTTCACGCGGGAGCGCGAACAGTGCGACCTCCCTGCGACCGGCTCTCCGACCATCGAACTCTATCGCGTGACCGTGCAGGTGGCGGAAGACAGATTCGCCGCGTATAGACACGAATACGTGGGCACGTTTCGCAATGCCTGGGGAGACGGGCGTTGCTCCAGCGAATGCCCCGTCATCGTACGATTTCGGATTAATATTAATGGCATTCCTGATCACTGGGAGGTGGAAGATGCCGACATGTCTAACCGGTGTCTCAATGACGACTGCCTGACATTCAGCACCCTGGGGTTCATTATCGAACCACTGCAGAGTGAGTTTCGCTTCAGGTTCGATAAAGGCGGAGGAACCGGGACGTTTTCTGGAGACTCGCTGACAATAACCGGCACCTGGGATGCCGGTTCGGTCGAGACCATAACGATCAAGGCGAAACGGGTGGCCGGTTCTCCTCACTCGAACCGCTCGACGAAGGCATTGCGTCGCACCGAACAGATCTCGCAGGGATCGGCTGTGCCAGGTCTGACGCGCTTTGCGGAGGCGTTGCGCCGCGAAGCACCGCGGCCGCAGCTCGCGCGGTGATCGCGTCGATCCCCGCGCCGTGGCACGAATTGTCCC
>CAZEPH010000113.1:0-7755 GCA_964514075.1 uncultured bacterium
TCTCCTGGTCGCGCCAAATCCGGCGGCCTCCGTGACGTTCTCGAACGTGCCGTCCCCGCGGTTGCGGAATAGTTGGCTGATGCCGCCGCCTTCCGCGCGAATCCCGCGATTGCACACGAAGAGGTCCACCCACCCGTCGCGATCGTAGTCGGCGGCGGACACGCCGTACGCGCCGACGCGCGTCAGGGCGAGCCCCGCGTCCTGCGTGCGATCGCTGAAGCGCCCGCCGCCGTCGTTGTGAAAGTAGCGCACGCTCGATGTGTAGGCGGGGACGACCGCACCTTCCGCCGTGTAGTCGTACACGCCGAAGATCACGTCGAGCAGTCCGTCGCTGTCGACGTCCGCGGCGCATACGCCCTTAGCGTTGCCGATGTCCACGAACCCGGCGTCCAGACCGCGCTCGATGAACGTGGCGTCGCCGCGGTTTTCGTAATAGGCGGGCGCGCGGTTTTCGTCGTTGACGCAGATCGCGTCGATGTCGCCATCGGCGTCCAGGTCTTCGAGCAACGCACCCGCGCCGTAGAGATTCGGGTTGCCGTCCCAGGAATTGGTGATGCCGGAGGGAGCCGCGATATCGGAAAACGTCACGGCACGCGCCAATGCCACGGCCGTGAAGAGAGCGGTCGCGCACGGTAGTGCGGTACGGGTCAGGACGATGATCCGAGGCATCGGCCCGTCTCCTGAGGGGTGGTCCCGAGGGAAACCGACGTCCTTCAGCGTACGCCCTCTCGAGGCGAGGCAGCAAGCCTACAGGCGCCCGTGCTCCTCGATGGTCCGCAAGAGACGCCGCGCCTGTGCCGCGGCCCGCGCACGGTGGCTCCACGCGTTCTTCTCCACGAGCGTGAGCTCCGCCATCGTGCGCCCGAGGGGCGGGATCAAGAACACCGGGTCGTACCCGAAACCGCTGGCGCCCCGCGGCGCGAACGTGATGCGCCCGCGCACCGCGCCGTACGCGAGCACCTCCGCGCCGCTCGGCGCGGCGATCGCGATCACGCTGCGAAAGGCAGCATCGCGCTCGGCCAGCGGCGTCGCACGCAGGGATTCGAGCAGAAGCGCCACGTTGTCCGCATACGTGGCATCCTCGCCCGCAAAGCGCGCCGCGCGGTGCCCGGGACGCCCATTCAGTGCGTGCACGAAGAGCCCTGTGTCATCCGCGAGCGCGATCATCCCCGTGCGGTCGCGCACGGTCCGCGCTTTGAGCAACGCGTTCTCGTCGAGCGTGGCGCCGGTTTCGTCGATGGGATCGCCCGTGCTCGCGAGCAGCTCCACCTCCGGCAGGTCGAGGAGCGCGCGCAGTTCCACGGCCTTGTCGGGATTCGCCGTGGCCAGTGCGATCCGCATCTACTTCGTGGCCGCGCGCGTGAAGAGCGGCGGCGTCTGAAACGACGCGGCCTGCGCCGCGAGCAACTCGCCGATGCCTTTCTGCCCGAGAGCGAGCAGCACGTTCAGGTGATTCTTCGAAAACGGCTCACCCTCCGCGGTGCCCTGCACCTCGATGAACGACCCGCCGCCGGTCATCACCAGGTTCATGTCCACCTCGGCTCGCACGTCTTCGCTGTACGGCAGGTCGAGCATCGGCTCGCCGTCGATGACGCCCACGCTCACCGCGGCGACCGCGTCGCGGAGCGGGTTCTTGACGAGGCTGCCCTTGGCACGCAGCCACGCGAGTGCGTCGTACAGCGCGACGTACGCGCCCGTGATCGCCGCGGTGCGCGTGCCGCCGTCCGCGTCGATCACGTCGCAGTCCACGATCACCTGGCGCTCGCCGAGGGCGACGCGGTCCACCACTGCGCGCAGGGAGCGGCCGATCAGGCGCTGTATTTCGTGCGTGCGTCCGCTGGGTCCGCGCCCCACCTCGCGCTGAATGCGATCGCCCGAGGAGCGCGGGAGCATCGAGTACTCCGCCGTCACCCAGCCCTCGCCCTTCCCGCGCAGGAACGGTGGCACGCGTTCTTCAACCGTGGCCGAGCACACGACACGCGTGTTGCCCATCGTGATGAGCACGGAGCCTTCCGCGTGGCGCAGGAATCCGCGTTGAATCGTGACGGGACGCAGTTGATCCACCGCGCGGCCGTCGGCGCGGACGATGTTCGTCATGCAATCTCCTTTTCGTACCAGGGCAAATCCGTTTGCTCGATCACCGACACGTCGCCGACCGCGCGGCCGAGGAATCGCTCGGCGACGCGCTGGAATTGCGGGCCGCGGTCGCTCACGTACACGCGATGCGCGGGTGCGTCCGTCGCGTCCGGCGCGCGCCGCAGGTCCTTCCACCCGAGGAGTTCGGTCACCTCGCGCGCGGCGGCGCGTCCGCTGTCCACGAGTTGCACGTGCGGGCCGAGCACTTCGCCGATCACGCGCGCGAGCAGCGGGTAGTGCGTGCAGCCGAGGATCACGGTGTCGACGCGGGCGTCTGCGATCGGCGCGAGGTACTCGCGCGCGATCAGGCGCACCGCGTCGTGCTCCGTCACGCCTTCTTCCGCAAGCGGCACGAAGAGCGGGCACGCGGCACTCGTCACCTGCGCGTCGGGGCGCAGCGTGGTGATGGCGCGCGTGTACGAGCCGCTGGCCACCGTGCCGACCGTGCCGATCACGCCGATGCGTCCGCTCGCGCTCGCCTGCACCGCCGCGGCCGCGCCGCTTTCGATCATCCCGACGATCGGCAGCGTGAACCGCTTGCGCAACGTGTCCAGCGCCACCGCCGACGCCGTGTTGCACGCCACCACGAGGAACTTGATGTCGTGCCGCAGCAGGAAAAGCGTGTTCTCGATGGCGAAGCGCGTGATCGTCTCGGGCGATTTGGATCCGTACGGCACGCGCGCCGTGTCGCCGAAGTACACGAGCCGCTCGTGCGGCACCGACTCGAGTAGCGCGCGCATCACCGTGAGGCCGCCGATCCCTGAGTCCCACAGGCCGATCGGCGCGCGGCGGCGTTCCGGATCCTGCGGCACGCGCGCGCTCACCGCGCGCGGCCTTTCGTTTCGCCGCGCACCGCGCGCGCGATGTCGCGCGCCGCATCGCGCTTCGCAATGGACTGGCGCTTGTCGTACATTTTCTTCCCACGCGCGAGGCCGATCTCCACCTTCGCAATCCCCCGCGTGAAATACACGCGCAGCGGAATGAGCGTCATGCCGGATTGATCCAGCTTGGCGCGCAGCCGGTGAATCTGCGTGCGGTGGAGCAGGAGCTTCCGCGTGCGCGTGGACGCCGCGTTCTCGCGCGCCTTGTCGTACGGGGAAACGTGCATGTTGTGGAGAAAGGCCTCGTCGTTTTCGATCGACGCGTAGCTGTCGGTGAGATGCACCTTGCCGTCGCGCAGCGATTTCACCTCGGGGCCGGCGAGCGCGATGCCCGCTTCCAGCGATTCGAGGATTTCGTACTCATGTCGCGCTTTGCGGTTCGTGACGACGACGCGATCGCCGCTCGGTTTCTCCTGCGGGGCGGAAGACATGCGGAGCATGGTCGCTGAAACCCGCGTGCGGTGCAAGGCGCAGCCCGCGAAGTTGACACTGAGACCTGCGCCCCGTAGCATCGCCGGTCTTCGCGGTGCGGAAGTGGCGAAACTGGCAGACGCGCTGGGTTCAGGGTCCAGTGGGGGCAACCTCGTGGGGGTTCAAATCCCCCCTTCCGCACCAATTCCTTCCTCTACGACTTCACCTCCACCCCGCCGAACAACGCCGTGGCTTTGACGGTGAGGCGTGGGCGCACCGCGTCCCCGCCGGCAGGCGCAGGCGGACGCAAGCGCGAGTCGCTCACGCCGCCGAAGACCGGCGAGCCTTCGAGGCGTACGTCCCACTCCGGCGGCACGATCATCGTGACACCGCCGAACACCACATCCACGGACACCACGGCGCCCTCCGCCGCGAGCGTCGCGCCGCGCAGGTCTAGCTCCAACCCGCCGAACACCACGCTCACCGTTCCGCCCGTCCAGCCGCTTGCCGCGACGACGCGCCGTGCACCGCCGAAGACAACGCGCGCCGTGACGGAACCACCGCTGTCCACGAACGGCTCATCCGATGACCGCCGTCGCACGAGCAACCACACGCCAAGAGCGATCAACGCGAGTGGCCACAAACGCCCGATCGCCCACCACGCAAAGAACCCTAGGTTGATCGCGAGAAACAGCCCGCCGAGCAGAATGAGCAACAACCCGGAGTTGGGCCGGCGATCGTTCGACGTGAGGTGCGAGAGCCCGATCACGATGAGCACAACGGGCCAGCCGAGCGCGATCAGCCGTCCGATCGGCAGGTGAAACAGAAAAGCCGCGCCGAGCGCGATCAACAACACGCCGGCGAACCATCGCCCCGAGCGTCCCTCGCCTGTCATCGCGATCCTCCACACAAATGCACGCGGGCCCGGCGCGGCGCCGCGCCCGCGTGCATGGGATTAGCGAATCGCGCCGTCTCTGTACAGTGCTTTGATCGACCCCCACGTGGACGGTTCCACCGGCGTGCCGCAGAGCGACGAATTCTCTGCGCCGGGGGACGGCATGCAGCCCGTGCCGAGCGGCTCGCTCGTGCCCGTGTACACGTTGAGCGCGTCGAAGATCACGTACGTGTCGCCGCCGTCGGGCAGACGTCCCGTCGAGCGTTCGCTGCCGCCCTCGTTCTTGCCGTACACGCGCACGTCGACCGCCGTCGTGTCGCTGCCGTTCACTTGCAGCAGTTCCACGGTGTCGCCTGTGTTGTTGAACGAGAACCCGTCAGCGGGCTGTCCGTGGTCCTTCTCCCACGTATACGCCTGCGATCCGTACACGACGCGCACCGCGTGCCCCGCGAGGGTGCCGGAGAACTTGTAGCGAACGTTGTGCGTGCCGTCCTTGACGATCAAGCTGTCGAGGACCATGAGCGTGCTGCTCGTGTTGTAGATTTCGAGCCACTCGTCGTCGCGCGAACTGTACGCGCCGTCGCCGTTCCAGTCCGTTGACGGCGCGGCCATGATCTCGTTGATCCGCACCTGCGCGCATGCGGCCGATGCGCTCGTGGCGATCCACACTCCCAACATGCCGCCGAGTAGCCGTGAGTAATTGCGTGATGCCTGCATCATCGTTCCTTCCCCTCCCTGTTGCTCCACCGCCCGTGATGATGCCCGTGACTACCTGTGTATCCGCGTCCCCGCCCGCCCCGCGAGCGCGTCCAGCACGCGCTCCGGCGACGTGATGATCACCGCGTCCCCGCCGCCTTCGAGGAAGCGGATCGCGGCGTCGATCTTCGGACCCATGTTGCCGGGCGGGAATTGTCCGGCGGCCAGGTGCTCCTTCGCGTCTCGTACGCTGAGCGTCGAGAGTGTCCGTGCACTCGGCGTGCCGAAGTCGATCGCGACCTCGTCCACCGCGGTGATGATCACGAGCGTCTCGATGCCGAGCGCCTCGCCCATCACCGCCGCTGCGAGGTCTTTGTCGATCACCGCTTCGACGCCGTCGAGATGTCCGTCGGCCAGGCGCACCACCGGAATGCCACCGCCGCCGCACGCAATGGGGATCACGCCGCTGTCGAAGAGCGCGCGCATGACGTCGCGTTCGATCACCTCGCGCGGCTCGGGCGACGGTACGACGCGGCGGAATCCACGGTTGGCGTCGGACGTCATCACCCACGCCTTCTCGCGCTGCATCAAGTCCGCTTGCGTGCGCGTGTAGAACGGGCCGATGGGTTTGGTCGGCTTCGTGAACGCGGGGTCGTGTGCGTCCACCAACACTTGCGTGACGATGGTCACAACGCGTTCCATCCGCCCTGCGTGCAGGAGTTCGTTGCCGAGTTGCTGCTGCATCATGTAGCCGATGCCGCCCTGCGAATCCGCACCGCACACGTCGAGCGGCATCGGCGCGATGACGTCGCGTGCCATTTCGTTGCGAATGAGAATATTCCCGACGATGGGACCGTTTCCGTGCGTGAGCGCGACACGCCATCCCGCGCGGAGCAATTCCACGACCTGGCGCATCGTCTCGCCGACGACGGCCCACTGCGTTTCCTTGGTGCCCGGTCCTTTCGCGGGAATGATCGCGTTGCCGCCGAGCGCGAGGAGCACCGAGCGGGCGCGACGTACGCGTTCGCTCATGCGCTAGGCAGGCGCGCCCGTGCGTGTGGCTGCGAGCCGCTTGAGTCCTTCGCCGATCAACTCGCGCGACGTGGCGTACGAGAAGCGCAGGTAGCCTTCGCCGTGCGCGCCGAACGCCGTGCCCGCGAGAGCGGCGATACCCGCATCGTTCAGCAGCATGTCCGCGATCTGCGCGCTCGTGCCGCCGAACTGCTTCACGTTCGGGAAGACATAGAACGCACCGCTCGGCGTCTTGCACCTCACGCCGGGAATCGCGTTCAGGCCCGCGACGATCATGTCGCGCCGCGCGCGGAACTCCGCGCACATTTTCTCCACCTCGGTTTGCGGGCCTTCGAGCGCGACGATCGCCGCGCGCTGTGCGAACGACGCCGTGCACGAGTTGGAGTTGGTCATGAGCCGTGCCATGTGCTTGGCGAGGTCCACGTTCATCACGCCGTAGCCGAGGCGCCAGCCCGTCATCGCCCACGTCTTCGACCATCCGTCGAGGATGATCGTGCGCTCTTGCATGCCGGGGAGCGACGCAATGGACGCGTGCTCTCCGTCGTAGATGATGCGCGAGTAGATTTCGTCGGAGAGGACGAAGATGTCCGTGCCGTCGAGGCGCTTCGCCAACTCGACGAGATCGCTCTGCGGGATCGTGCCTCCCGTGGGGTTGTGCGGCGAGTTCAGGATGATCATGCGCGTGCGCGGCGTGATGAGGCCGAGCAGCTCGCGCATGTCCATGCGCCAGTCGTTCTCCTCGCGCAGCGGAATCGGCACCGGCACGCCCCCGAAGTAGCGCACGACGGACTCGTAGATCGGGAAACCCGGGTTCGGGTAGATCACCTCGTCGCCGGGGTTCACGCACGCGAGGATCGCGTAGAACATGACCGGCTTGCCGCCCGGCGTGATGACCACGTTGTCGCGTTCGACGCTGATGCCGCGCGTGCGCGCCACGTAGCGCGCCACGGCGTCGCGCGCTTCCGGCAGCCCCGCGGACGGACCATAGTGCGTCCACCCGCCGCGCAGCGCGCTTACCGCTTCGTCGATGATGTGCGCCGGTGTATCGAAGTCCGGCTCGCCGATTTCCAGGTGCACGATGTTCTTGCCCTGCGCTTCCAGTGCGCGTGCGCGTGCGAGCACTTCGAACGCGGTCTCGGTCCCGAGATTCCCCATGCGGTCTGCGTAGCGCATGCGTCCTCCGATTGCGTCTGTCCTAGTGCGCCGGTGCGTCGTCGGGGAACGAGATTCCGAGCAGTCCCGACTCGGGCTCGATCGCCTTCCGCACGGCGATGGGTATGGTCAACAGCAGGATTTCGTTGGTGACGTGCGCTGCGGCTTTCTGCACGTGACCGCCGATGAGCACTTTGTCCTCGCGCGCGAGCGCGGCGTGTACATGCGGAAGCACGTCGTCGCCTTGCGTGACGATGTTGCCGGCGAGGCTCACCAACTCGACGGGATCGTGCACGTGCGTGGTCGTGTACTGGCCGCTGCCGACGAAGAACGCGAGGTCCGTATCGCGCACCATGCCGACGGCGCTCGCGATGCCGAGGTGCGGAATGCGCGTGGCGCGGGCGACCTCGCACAGGCAGTCGAGGAGACTGTCGCCCGGGTGCAGTCGCACGAACACCGTGCCGTTCGCTTCGCGGAAAATCATCCACCACCTCCCGTGAGGCCTCGTGTCGCGACTATAGCACACGCCCTCCGAACGCGAGACGGCCCCTG
>CAZEPH010000114.1:0-7732 GCA_964514075.1 uncultured bacterium
CACTCCCTATCGAGGACGACCGCCGCGCGGTGGTCGATCGCACCGCGGTGTCGTGGGCCCTCTCTCCCGTCGCGTGGCGCGATCCGCGCACGCTTGGCCTGCACCGCGGATCGCGCCGCGCGCGCGCCGTCCTCGTGAGCGTCGGCGACGATCTCCCGGCCCGCGCGCGCGAAACGCGCGCGGTTCGCGCCGCCCTGCGACGCGCACGCGTGTTCTGCGGACGACAGGCCACCCGGCACGCGATTCTCTCCGCCGTGCAGCGTGCGCCGCACCTGCACGTTGTCTGCCACGGACGCTATCGCGCGGACGACCCGTGGTTCAGCGGACTCGACGTGGCCGACGGGACGATCACGCTGCACGACTTCGGGGCCGTGGATCTCTCGCATGCCAGCGTTGTCCTGAGCGCGTGTGAGGCGGGCCTCAGCGATGTGCGCCTCGCGCACGACGTCGTCGGATTGCGCCGCGGCATCGTGCGCGCGGGTGCGGCGTGCGTCATCGCGTCGGTGCATCGAGTGGGCGACCGGGCGGGAGCATCGCTCGTGCGCACGGCGTATCGCGTGGCCGCGGCCGGCGCACCGTGGGACACAGCGGTGGCACGCGCCCAACAGAGGGCACGCCGCGCCGGTGTCCACGCGGCGATGTGGTCCGGGCTGCAGGTGTCGCTCGGCGTGCCGCACACGGCCGCGCGCGGCGCGTGATACACTCGCCCCACCTTCGTGAGCGCCCATGTCCAACTCTCTCACAGCCGACGACACACTCGTTGCCTCGTGCCTCCGTGTTCCCGCGGATCGCACCGCCTGGGACCGGCTTTACGCCCGGTGCGCCGGGGCCGTGCGCGCACGCATCCGCGCGGGGCTGCGCGCCTTTCCCGACGCTCACGTCGAAGATGTGGTGCAGGACGTCTTCGTGCGCCTCGCCGCAGGAGGACTGCGCCACTACCGCGGCCCACACTTGCTCGCGTACGTGCTCACCATCGCGGACCACGCCCGGATTTCGGAGAACCGGCGCTGGCGCGCGCAGCGACGCGACGCGCGCGCCACGCTCGTCTTGGATGATGCACTGGCCGCGCGCATCGAGGACGGCGCCGACACGGAGCGCACGGCCTGGCGCACCATGGAGCGCGTGCGGCTGGCGCGCGCCGTGGGATCGCTGCGCGACCCACGCGACCGCGCGATCATCACGCTCTACTTCGGGCCCGATGAACGCACCGACCGCGAGATCGCTGACGCGCTCGGGATGCCGCACGACACGGTGACCTGGCGGCGGCTGCGCGCGGTGCGCGAGTTGCGCGCGCTCTATTCCAAGACACGCGGCGGCGATGGCGTCAGGACAAGAGAGCGCGAGCACGATGCGCCGGGAGGGAGTCGGTGAGCGATCACTCACGGGCACGCGAGTGTCCGCCGCCGGAGTGGCTAGTAGACGAAGCGCACGCGCCGGCGCGCGCTCAGGTGGCCGCGCATCTTGCGGTATGCGAGGAGTGCGCGGCGGAAGTGGCCTCTCTCCGCGCGCTGGGCGCCACGGTGAACACCGCCGACGCCGATGTGTCCGAGCGTTTACCGGATGATCTGTGGGAGCAGGTGCGGTCCGCGCGCGAGCCCGCACCGAGTCTTCTCTGTCGCGCGCACGTCATCGTCGCCGATCTCGCGCGCCGCGTGCGCGCATCGGTCGATGCGATCGATGCGGCTACGCGGTCCGCTCCCGCGTTCGGAGCCGTACGCGGCCCGGACGACGGCACGGAAGCAGCGGCCCGACTCGTGACCGGGGACGCGGAAGAGGCCGTCGACACGCTCGTCGTCGTACGGCCGGGTCGCGTCCGTCTCACCGTGACGCGCAACGGAGCGCCGGTCTCGGGAGCGCGCGTCTCCCTCGCGTCCACGGAAACGGAGGCCGACGCAGTGGGCGGCACGACCGACGACACCGGCACCTGCGTGCTGTCCGGTATGTCCCCGGGCGGGTACGTCGTCGAGGTGGAGGTGCGACGATGATGCGGCACACACTCGCCGCAGCGGTTCTTCTGTGCGCGACCGCGTCCGTCGCGGCCGACGACCCGTGGTATCTCACGCCCTGCGCCGACGGGAACGCCAACGCCGTGGACGACTACCTCGAGTCGCTGCCCGGTGGCTCGGACGTCGATTGCGTCGTCGTGTTTGCTACCGCGGGATTCGACTCCACGGCCGCGAACGCACTCGTGGACGGCGCTCTCACGAAGAACCCATTCGCGACCCGCACGTACACCTCACCGCGCGGGTTGGTGTTCGTCGAGAACCTCCGGCTGGCGGAGAGCTTCCTGGCGACGGAGTCCGTGGGCATCATCCTGGGCGACGCATCCGTCGTCGCGCTTCGCCCGCTCGCGGTCTACCGGCAAACCGCGCGACGCGCACCGGCCAAGCCCATTCTGAAGTTCGCTCCGCGCGATCCGCAGCCGGAGCGACGCACACGCCGCGCGGCCACGCTCCACATCGGGTCTCGCGACGCGCCCCCGCCGGTCCAGCAACGAGTCGTGCGTGTGTACTTCGTGGGCTCGGGCGTGAACGACAGCGTGCTGACCACCGCGTGGGGATTCACCGCGAAGACGGACGACCCGATGGTGCCATCGGCGGCCACGAACCCGACGGACGACAACGTCGGAGCGCACGACAGCTTCCTGGCCTCCCGTGTCGACTCCACGGTCCTCGCATGGTCCGTCCTGCACGGCGCGGATGCCTCCATCGCGTACGCCGACGTGCAGGTCACGCTCGACTCGCTCGGCACGACGACGCTGCGCGAGGTCGTGGTGGGTCTCGACGCGGTCATCGAGAAGGAACGCACGGTGTCGACGGGCCGCGCGGTCGTGTTGATGGGCGTCGATGCGTCCGGCGTGATCGCCAACCACACCATCATCTGGACGCCCGGCAGCGAGGACAGCCTCGTTGCGTTCCCTGGACAGAAACGCCGGATCCTCGATCCCACGCCGAACTCGGCGGGCGATGCGACGCCGACATGCGATGACCTGCTCGATCGGTTCTACGCGACGCTCGACGGCGAGGGCATCATGTGCGTCACCGGAGCAGGGAATGACGCGGCCGACAGCCTCTACCCGGGCGGTCTCATCAACGTCGTCGGCGTGTCGCCGCACACGATCGTGGCGGCCGCTCTCGAGGACGACGGTCTCGCGCGCGCCGCGTATTCCAACTGGGCGCTTCCGCCGGGCGGGGAATCGCAGAACGGGCATCCCGACGTCGCCGCGTTCGGTCGGGGCACCTGTCCCGCGTATCCGTCCGAGGAAATGGACGGTACGTCGGTCGCCGCGAGCGACGTCGCCGCTGCATGCGCTCTCGCGCTGGCGGCGTCCCCGGGAGCGTCGGTGGAGGACGTGAGAGCCGCTCTGGCACAGACCGGGGCGGCGCTTCCGCCGGCCGGCGAGTTCTACGGCGCACGGCGTCTGGACGTCGCCGCGTTTGTCGCGCACGTCGTGGCGCATGCATCGCCGCCCGTACCGGACGGCGTGGAGACACGCGTGCGCGCCCGTGCACAGATCAGCGCGGGCGTCGGTCAGGCGACGATGTACGACCTACGCGGGCGCGTGGTGGGGCGATCCCACGATGCGCGTGCGTGGTCAGCGCTGGCCCGCGGTGTGTACGTGATCGCGTGGCCCAACGGGTTGCGTCAACGGATCGCCGTGCTGCGCTAGTGCCGCCGTGGCGGCCAGCCGTAGCCCACGAGCAACGCAACGTGCCCGCCGCCGCTGGCCACCGAACGGAGCGTGTTCACGTCCACGTCCGCCGCCGTCACGCGCAGCGACAGCCCCACGTTGACGTGCCGTCCCACGCGCCAGTACCCGCCGCCGCCGATCCACGCACCCGCGCCGCCGTGCGATTCGCTGAGCACGGTGTTGTTGGGTCCGATGAACTCGATCTTCGCGCTCACGAGCGTGACGCCACCACCCAGGTACGGATGAAAGCCGCGGCGTCCCCATTCTTTGCGGACGCCGAGATTCACTTCGCCCGTCGACCCCGCGACCGTCGCGGCCGTGGTCTTCGTCGGCGACTCGATGAGCAGGATCGCCTCTTCGTCGCGCGATCCGACAAGGTCGACGGCGATCAAGACGGGCCAGGAGCGCTGGCCGAACGTCATCTGCAAGCCCAGTTCGCTTTGGTTCTCGAACGGCGCCCAGTCGTCCTTGTTGAGAGCCTTCCCGCCGATAAGCAGGTTCACGCCGCCTGTGGCGCGCGCAGACGCGTCATGCGCGCCCGCCCACGACAGCACGATGGCACACAGCACGATCGCGACGCGAATCGACATGCAGAGTCTCCTTACTTGGGCGGCCGAGTTCGCGGCGCAAGAATGCGTGCGAGAAGGTCCGGTGCTCCCGCGCGGCGGGCAAGACGCGGGTGCTTTTCGCCGTCATGGTACTCAATGCGGTACGTATCGAAGAAGTCGCCGTTCTTCGCGAGGATCTCGAGCGGGGCGTTGGTGCCCTTCGCCGCGCGCACCGCGTCGCGCAGCACCTGATCGGAGTACGCGCGGCCGTTCACCGCGACCAGCGCCACCCCCGGCGCAAGACCCGCGCGCGCGGCGGGCGAGCCCGGCACGATGTCCCCGATCGTGTCGTCCTTCTTCACGACGAACCCGAGCGACCACGACCAGTCGTGCTGCTCGCGCGCGGCGTCGGTCGCCTTCTCCACGGAGGTCGCGCTGTCGGTGTACACGAGCGACCACCCGGCAGCTTCGAGCGCGTCGAGCGGCAGGTGACCGGTCACGCGCGTGAGACGCGTGCGCAGGAACGTCGCCCAGTCGTTCGGCGCCGTCGCCTGCAGTCCGGCGACCACGTCCTCGAACGTGTAGGCCCGAACCGCGGGTCCGGAGTCGGCGCCACCGCAAAACGCGCGACAGAAGTCGTCCAGCGATCGCTTTCCGCCGGTCGCGCGGCGGATGAACACGTCTGCGTCCAGCCAGAGCAGGTTGGATTCCTCGTAGAAGTCCGTTCCGCGGCGCTGGTCTTGCCACTCGCTCGGCGCGTAGTACAGCGCCTGTGCGCCGACCGCCGTATCGAGCAGGTTGCGCCACGCGCGGCCGGTGTGCGCGTCGAGTTGCGCGCACGTGAGGGCGACGTCGTCGAGTGCTTCGTGCGGCGTGCGCAATCCCGCGCGGGCGGTGAGCACGTCGCCGAGGTAGTTCGTGAGGCCTTCGTACACCCACAGCAGTTCGGTGCGCTGCGGCTCGTCGAACGGGCGCGTCACGAGGCCGGCGGGCCGGCGGTACTTGCCGTTCCAGGAGTGCACGATCTCGTGCGGGAGGAGTCCGGCGGAGTTCAGACGCACGTCGTCGTCCACCGCGGCGCGCTCCTTCACGCGGTTGTCGCTCGACTCGTGGTGTTCGAGGCCGAAGTGCGCCACCGCGTCGCTCAGCGTGTAGAGGAACCGGTACTGCGTGTAGTGCCGCGCGCCGAACAGCGCGCCCGTCTCGCGCACGAGACGCGAGAGCTGATCGATCTGCGCGCGCGGCATCTCGAGCGCCGCCGGTGAGTCCGCGGCCATGTCGAGCCAGTGCTCGGGCGCGACGATCTCCGGCGCAAGGCGGATGGATCGCATGTACTGCCCCGCGAGAACCGGCGAATCCACCAGCGTGACCAGCGGCGTCTGCGCGAAGGTCACGCGCGATCCGTTCGCCTGCGCGCCGCGCAGCGCGGTTGCGTACGCCCACCCCGGCGGCAGCGTGAGCGAAGGCATGTAGACGATCTCCTCCCGCGCGGCGTCTCGCGGGTAGAGCACAACCTGATTCCAACTCAGGACGAGGAGGTTGGCGCTCGTGCTCGCGCCCGCGCTGAAGCCGTCGCCGCTCTTGCTCAGGAAGACGTCCAGCCCCACGTCGACCGCACGCGCGCCCTGCGGCACGTCGACGTGGAACGCGAACATGTCCAGACTGTCGCGCGTCCACGCGAGCGGCGCGCCATTCGCGCGGATCACGAGGCCGCCGATGTCGTTGATCGGAGCGTTCGGCGAGTGTTCGCCGGGGATCCACTGCGGGTACAGGAGCGTGAGCGGTCCGGGCTCCGTGGGAATCGACAGCGTGGCGTGCAGCACGCGGCGCGAGGCCTGCGTCGCGTCGACCTCCAGCGGGATGAGCGTGGTGGCGCGCGCGGCCGTCGCGGCTATCGCGAGGACGACAATGCAGAGTGCATGACGCACGTTCATGACGCGATCTCCCCGGAGGATAAGCGTGCACAGCCGGGCGGACGGAGTACTCTACTGGCGGCCGAGATCGTTGTCACCACGCGCGGGATTCGTGCGCGGAAGCCTTCAGGTCCATTGAAGCATCTCGCTCCGCGCGGCTATACTGCGAAAACACAGGGCGTTGCCCCCTCCTCCATTGCCGGCATCCTCAACTCCGCTCTCGTTTCGTCCGATACGAACAGGGGCAGGAGGCGCGGCGCCTCGCGGAGAGACGCCCACAGACACACGGCCGGGAGCGACGAATGCCGGATTCACCTTCGCCAACCACGCAGCGCGACGTCCTGAGTTTCGTCAAGCGCAGCGTGCGCAACTTGGAAGCGTACGCGCTCACCGTCGAGCCGTACCCGATCAAGCTCAATCAGAACGAGAGCCCGTACGACCTGCCCGCGGAACTCAAGGCCGACATCATCGAGCGCATGGCGAAGCGCGATTGGTCGCGCTACCCGCCGTTCTATGCGTTCGACCTCGCGCATCACTTGGCGAAGGTCAACGAGGTGCCGGAGTCGAGCATCGTGTTCGGGCCGGGCTCGAACGAACTCACGCTCACGCTCATGACCGCGGTTTTGCGCCCGCACGACGAGGTGGTCTTCAGCGTGCCCACGTTTCCGTTGTACTCCTCCGCCACGCAGGTCATGGAGGGGAAGATCGTCCCCGTGCCGCTGCACGCGGAGGACTTCACGCCGGACATCGATCACATCATTGCGCGCTGCCAGCGACCCAAGGTGAAGATGGTGTTCATCTGCACGCCCAACAACCCCACGGGCGGCGCGTGGACCGAAGCGCAGGTGCGTCGTGTGATCGACAACACCGAGTGCCTCGTCGTGATCGACGAAGCCTACTATGAGTTCACGAACACCAACTTCGCGCGGCTCGTGCACGACGAACCGCGCGTGGTGATTCTGCGCACGTTCTCCAAGGCCATGGCCATGGCGGGGCTGCGTCTCGGCTACATCGTCGGACAGCCGGACCTGATGACCGAGATTTCGAAGGTGCGCTTGCCGTACGCGGTGAACGTGTTTTCGCAGGAAACCGCGCTCGCACAGCTCGCGCGCCTGGACTTGGTGCATGCACGCGTGCGCGAGGTGATCGGCGAACGCGATCGCGTGCGCGACGCCGTTGCGCAGATGCCCGGCGTGCGCGTGTACCCGAGCGAAGCGAACTTCCTGCTCATGCGTTTCGAGAACGCCGCGCGCATCAACCAGGTGCTGCTCGATCACGGGATTCTCGTGCGCGACGTTTCCCGGTATCCTCTTCTGCACAACTGCTTGCGCGTGACGATCGGCCGTCGCGAGGAAAACAACGCGTTGATCGCCGCGCTGCGTACCGGACTCACCGGAGGAAACGGTTCGTGACATCTCGGCCTCGCGGGCCGCAGCCGCTCGAGATGATTCCCTCGATCGACGTGCGCGGCGGACGCTGCGTCGGCTTCGTGCGCGAGAGCCTCACGACGGAGCGCGTGTACGCGAGCGATCCCGTCTCGGTGGCTGAACGCTGGCAGGCCGAGGGCGCGTCGTGGCTCC
>CAZEPH010000115.1:0-7712 GCA_964514075.1 uncultured bacterium
CTACGATGTTCACGCCGAGGTTGAGCGCCGTGGCGTCCACGTCAGGCGTCGTTTGCACGTCCAGCACGCCGGAGAGCGCGTTGCCGTAACGCGGCGAGAACGCGCCGCTCGAGAAATAGGCCGCGCTCACGAGCGCCGGGTCGATGATGCCGAACAATCCGCCAGAGGAGTTCTCGTAGTGATACGGGTGCCCGACGTCGCCGCCGTCGAGCCGCACGAGCGTTTCGGACGGATCGCCGCCGCGCACATAGAGCGCGGCACCTTCGTTGGGAGAGTGCACGCCCGGGAGCGTGTGGACCGCATGCATCACGTCCGCTGCGGCGCCGGGCGTCAGGTACACGTCCATCCGGCGCAGCGTCGATCCCTGCCGCCGTCCTTCTTGGCCGAACGAGGACGCGCGCACGGACACTTCCGCCACCGGGATCGGCGCATCGTCCAGCAGGACGACCACGTCCGCGCTCGGCGGCGCGTGGACGACGACGCGCCGCGGCTGCAAGCCGATCTTCCCGACGTGCAGCATGTACGACCCCGGCTCCGGCACTGTGATCGCGAATCGCCCCGCCGCATCGCTCACGACGGTACGACGCACCTCCACGGCCGTGACACCCGCGGACTCGACCGGCTCGCCCTTCGCATCGAGCACGCGCCCGCGGATGACGGCGGGATCGGCGTGGGCGGCGTGCGCGATGACGGCGAGTGACGCGCAGAGGAAGAGAGCGCGCGCCTTCATCGCGGGCCTTCTGCGCCGCGCATCGACTCGCTGATGCCCCGCGCCCACATGTGGCGCGGGTTCTTCACGAGCGCGCGTGCAATCGACGCACGCGCCCCCGCGCTGTCGGCTGTTGCCATCTGCGCTTGCGCGAGCCAGACCTCCGCATCGTCCGCACCCCACGACGGCACGAGGGCCGTCGGCGTGCGCACAGAGTCGAACAACGCCACGGCGCGCTGCAGGACGGGGAGCGCCGCCGCCGCACCGCCGCCGAACTGTGCCGGCGTGTGCATGACCTGCATACCGTTGAGCAATTGCACGCGCGGGTTCGCCGGTTCGAGCTTCACGGCCTTCTGCATGAGCGTCATCGAGAGCGGTCCGAGCGTCATCATGTCCGCGTCCGCGGACACCAGCTTGAGGCCGAGCAGGGACGAGTGGAGCGCGTACGGCTCCCCGCTTTTCGGTGTGAGCTTCTCCAACGCTTCCGCGTGTGCGATGCCCTCGTCCACATAGCGCACGACGTCCGCGACAGGCTTCTTCGCGCGCGCGAGGAGCGGCGCGACGCGCCAGTCCGCGAGCAGGATCGTGTAGCGCACCGCGGGATCGGCTTGAGCGGACGCGTCCAGCGCCAGCAGGCCGGCGCGAACGGCGAGCACCTCGTCCGCCGATGCAGCCGAGACGGCGTCGTGCAGCGCGGCGCGTGCATCCACCACGGCGGCGCGTGCCTCCTTCGACAACGCCGCGTGCGTCGGATGTGCGACACACACGAGAAGACCCAGACCGACGATGAGCGATAGTGAACGCATGCGTTCCTCCTTTACGACGGCGCCAGCGACGCCGACACGTGTGTGGGAATGTGCACCGTGATGCGGGTGCCGCGCCCCGGGGTAGAGTCGATGTTGATGCGTGCGCCATCTCCCATGGCGCGAACGCGGTCTTCTACTGCGCGCAGTCCGAATCCGTCGCCCGCGCGCCCCGCGCGCACCACCGTGTCGAACCCGACGCCATCGTCCTCCACGGCCAGCACGAGACAGTCGCCGTCCGTGCGCGCGGCGATGCGCACGCGCCCGCCCGCCGCCTGCGGCGCCAGACCGTGCCGAATCGCGTTCTCCACGAGCGGCTGCACCAGAAGGCTCGGCACGAGCACGTCGAGCGCTTCGGGCGTGATGTCCTCTTCGGCCTGCACGCGATCGCCGAAACGCGCTCTCTCGATGTCGACGTACGCGCGGACGAACTCCAGTTCCTCGGAGAGCGGAATCCACTCGCGCTCCGACGCGCGGAGCACGAAGCGGAAGACGTCGGCGAGCCGCGTGGTGACGTACTCCGCGAGAGATGGATCGTTCGGGATCAACGCGGCGATGGTGTTCAGTGCGTTGAACAGGAAATGCGGGTGGATCTGCGCGCGCAGCGCACGCAGTTCCGCGCGGGCGATCTCGGTGCGCGCTCTCTCCTCCGCCTTCTCCTTCTCGATCAGACGCGAATGGAAGTAACGCGCATAGATGAGACCGAAGAAGAGCGTGGTGAACAGCAGGCTGAAGCCGAGGCTGATGAGCGTGCCGCGCCACGAGTCGTAGATGCCGATGGGCCAGATGCGATCCACGACGACGATCGGAACCTGGCTTCCAATCATGCCGATCACGTAGAAGAGCGCAATGCTGCCCAGGAGTCCGGGTCCGCTGGTCGGGACCTCGCGGAAGCCGCGACGTTCGAAGAACGCGTCCACTGCCCACGCGAGGAACCCGATGGACAGTCCAATCCCCACGGCAATCGCATACATGTTCAGGAACGAGCGCCAGTACGGCAGGTTCGACGAGAACAGTCCGTAGAAGAGCCCGAATGGAATCGCGATGAGCACCGCGTTCCGCGCGATGCGTACGACCCGCCGCAGCGGAGCGGGGCGACCGGCAATGGGAGCGATGAGCGAGTGGTTGCGCGTCATGTCAGAAGTATCCGCACTGTGAGGGGTGGAGGCGCGGGAGGACCGACGGGCGGCATCCCGCGCCGATGGACGGTCGGAGTCGAGCGGTGAGCGGTGGAGGACGCTCACGGTGCAACAGTAGCGGCCGGTGGTGCGTCTGGCCGAAACGCTGCGCACGTGACGTCGCAGCGGGCGGTCGAGTACGGTAAACTTCGCCGCGGAGCAGGGTCAAGTTGGCGCCGGGATCGTCCCGGCGCGATTCCTCAGGAGGACGGTCGCAATGCCGCAGATGCACGAGTTGGACTTCCGCATATTGGGCGAGGACCTGCAATTCGTCGAAGTGGAACTCGACCCCGGTGAAGCCGCCGTCGCAGAAGCCGGTGGCATGATGTACATGGACAGCAGCATCGAGATGGAGACCATCTTCGGGGACGGATCGCAGAAGCAAAGCGGGTTTATGGGCGCTTTGATGGGTGCGGGGAAGAGACTGCTCACGGGCGAATCGCTGTTCATGACCGTGTTCATGAACAACGGCGCGGGCAAGCAGCGCGTCGCATTCGCCGCGCCGTATCCGGGACGCATCATCCCGGTGCATCTGGCGGAGAACGGTGGCGAGATCATCTGCCAAAAGGACTCGTTCCTCGTCGCGGCGAAGGGCGTGAGCATCGGCATTGCTTTCCAGCGGAGGCTCGGGGTCGGTTTGTTCGGCGGCGAGGGGTTCATCATGGAGCGCTTGCAGGGCGACGGCCTCGCGTTCATGCACGCCGGTGGGATGGTGGTGGAACGCGTCTTGGGACCGGGCGAAGTCGTGCGCGTCGACACGGGATGCATCGTCGGCTTCCAGGGGACCGTGAACTACGACATTCAAATGGTCCGCGGCGTGAAGTCGATGCTCTTCGGCGGCGAAGGGCTCTTCTTCGCCACGCTACAAGGTCCGGGCAAGGTGTGGCTGCAGTCGCTGCCGCTCTCGCGTCTCGCGAATCGCATCATCGCCGCAGCGCCCAGCAGGGGTGGTGGGCGGCGCGAGGAAGGATCGATCCTCGGCTCGCTGGGCGGCTTGCTCGACGGCGACAACAGCTAGCGGAACGCGCCGAGCGCGACGCACCCGTGAACCAGGTGCGTCGCGCGCACTCGTATGCCGGGCGTTCCCGCACTTCTGCACGATCCGCGCACGCGCATGACGCGTCGCGTGACGGCGTCGTGGAGCGCGCAGTCGCTCACGATGCTCGGCGACGCGTTCGCGCATCACGTTCCCGCGGCATCCCTGAGCGTGGGCCGCGGCGGCTGGGCGGACCAACACACGACTCTCTCGTGGACGGATGGGGACGGCGCGTGGGCGCTGAGTTTGCACTCGACGGATGCACGCGCGCTGGCAGCGGACGCGCCCCCCGGCGTGCGCGACCGCCTGCTCGCGGTACACACCGCGACGCGACGGACGCACACGGCTCGGCGCGCCGTCTGGGGTGCCATCCTCGGCGTGGTCCTCGTCGGAGCCGCAGTGCTGTTCCTTCTGCGCGACCGCCTCGTCGACGCGGCAGTGCATCGCATTCCGCCGAGCGCCGAATCGCACGTGGCGGATTGGACTGAGAAGCACCTGCTCGCCAGCGGAACGGTGGTGAACGAGGGGGCCGCCGCCGACGCGGTTCGTCTCGTTGGACATCGCCTGCTCGAGAATGCTCCGCCGTCGTCGTATACGTTTCGCTTCTTCGTCGTGCGGGACACAACGATCAACGCGTACGCGACGCCGGGCGGCGTCATCGTGGTACACACGGGACTGCTCCGTCGCGCATCCGGGCCGGAGGAACTCGCCGGCGTGATCGCACATGAGATCGCGCATGTCCTGCACCGCGATGCGCTGCACCGCATGGTGGTGCAATCGGGCTCCGTCGCGCTGATTCAATTGCTCGTGGGGGATCCGGGAAGCACGGCGGGCTCCCTCGCACACGGCGCGGCGCAGCTCGGCGCCCTCCGGTACGGCCGCTCACAGGAAGAACGGGCGGACCTCACCGGCATCGAGTTGCTGCGCGCCGCGCGACTCCCCGCGGACGGGCTCGTGCGCTTCTTCGGAACGTTGTCGAGCACCGGAGGCGAACCGCCCGCTTTCCTTTCCTCGCATCCGCCGTCCGAGCGGCGAGCGCGGACCGTTCAGCGCTCAATCGCACAGCGTCCTGCGTGGCCCGTCGAGCCGATCACCCTGGATTGGACCGGCGTTCAACACAACGTGGCCAGGTGACGCCGCCACGCGGCCGGTGCTATCGTCCTGCACCATCCGTCCCCCGTCGATGTGAGGAGAATCGCAATGCCCACGCGCTCCGTTCCCCCGAAGAAGACGTCCGCCGCACGGACGACCGCACGTCCGCAGAAACTTGCGCTCCTGGTCGGCACCATGAAGGGCGCGTTCATTCTGAGCGCTGACTCCACGCGCCGCACGTGGTCGATCTCGCGACCGCACATGTTCGGCTCGCAGGTCAATCACCTCGTGCTCGACCCGCGAGACGGACGAACGTTGTTGATGTCCGCACGAACGGGGCACCTCGGCCCGACGATTTTTCGTTCCACCGACTGGGGACGGACGTGGAAGGAAGCCACGCGCCCGCCGGCGTTTCCCCCGACAGCGGAGGGACAGACGCCGCGCGCCGTGGAATATACATTGTGGCTGACGCCGGGACACGCCTCGCACCCCGGTGTGTGGTTTGGGGGGACCTCGCCGCACGGCATCTTCCGCTCCGCCGACAACGGGATGACGTGGAACGCGCTCGATGGGTGGGAGAGC
The DNA here is from genome assembly GCA_964514075.1 of uncultured bacterium. GTDB lineage: Bacteria > Eisenbacteria > RBG-16-71-46 > CAZEPH01 > CAZEPH01 > CAZEPH01. Next base: position 5,401 of record CAZEPH010000115.1, read on the forward strand.
CACCCGATGCGCGAGAAGTGGAGCGCCGGAAGCACGCCGAGCGGGCCGCTCACACACTCCATCCTGATCGACCCGCGCAATCCGGAACACATGTATATGGGGTTGTCTGCGGGTGGGATTTTCGAAACACATACGGGCGGCGTGGATTGGCATCCGCTCAACAAGGGCGTGGCCGCGGACTTCATGCCGGAGAAAGATCCCGTGTACGGGCACGATCCGCACCGCATCGCCATGCACCCGCTCTTCCCCGACCGGCTGTACCATCAGAACCACTGCGGTCTGTACCGGCTCGACCGGCCGGGCGATACGTGGGAGCGCATCGGCAACAACATGCCGAAGAAGGTCGGGGACATCGGATTTCCCGTCGTGCTGCATCCGCGCGATCCGGATACCCTGTGGACGTTCCCCATGGACGGCACGTCAGTGTGGCCGCGCACGGCGGTCGAGGGAAAGCCCGCCGTATACTGCTCCCGCAACGGTGGACGCACGTTCCACCGGCAGGACAAGGGGCTCCCCGAGAGCGACGCCTGGCTCACGGTGATGCGACAGGCGATGTGCGGCGATTGGCTGGATCCCGTGGGCCTGTACTTCGGCACGACGAGCGGCGAACTGTGGATGTCGCGCACCGAGGGCGAGAAATGGACGCGCATCGCGGAGCACTTGCCGCGCATTCTCTCGGTGGAAGTCGTGCCGCGCGGTCGTTAGCCATGGACGTCTATATTCCGACGCACTTGCAGTCGTATACGAGCGGTGCTGCGCGCGTGCACGCGCACGGCGACACGCTGGCCGACGTGGTGGCGGACCTGGATCGGCAATTCCCCGGCATTCGCTTTCGCATGATCGACGAGCACGATGCGATCCGTCCGCACATGCGTTTGTTCATTGGGACGGACGCCGCCGCGACGCTGGCCGAGCGCATTCCGCACGGGCAACCCGTTCACATCATCGCAGCGTTGAGCGGCGGATGACGCGCGCGCGCTGGACGTTCGCTCCCGCGACACCGGAGCGCTGGCGCGATCTGGAAGCGCTCTTCGGTCCGCGCGGCGCGTGCGGGGGGTGTTGGTGCATGTGGCTTCGGCGTTCGGCCGCGGAGTTTGAACGCAACAAGGGAGCGGGGAACAAGGCGGCCTTGCGGGCACTCGTCCGCTCTGGTCCCGCGCCCGGCATTCTCGCCTACGATGGCGAGATCCCGGTCGGGTGGTGCGCCGTTGCTCCGCGGGAGGACTACCCGCGGCTCGAACGCTCGCGCACGCTGGCGCGCCTCGACGACACGCCCGTGTGGTCCGTAACGTGTTTCTTCGTGGCGCGTGAGTACCGCCGGCGCGGTCTCACGACGGCTCTGCTCCGCGCCGCCGTCCGTTTCGCGCGTACGCGCGGCGCGCGCATCGTGGAGGGATACCCGAATGACACCGCGGGTCGCTCGCTCCCCGATGCGTTTGCGTGGCACGGTGTTGTCCCGACCTTCGAGCGAGCGGGCTTCATAGAGGTCTTGCGCCGGTCCGCGTCGCGCCCCATCATGCGCACTCCCGTAGGACGACGGGCTCGCGCTGCACGACGCTAGTCCTCGCACCTCTCGTATTGACCACTGAAGAGGAGCTGGACGTGTTCAAAGAATTCAAAGAATTCATTATGCGAGGCAATGTCCTCGACTTGGCCATCGGCGTAATCATTGGTGGCGCCTTCGGCAAGATCGTGACCTCGTTGACCGAGGACATCATCATGCCGCCGATCGGGCTTCTGCTCGGCAAGGTGAACTTCAGCAACCTATATCTCAACTTGTCCGGTCAGGAGTTTGCCTCGCTCGACGAAGCGAAGAAGGCCGGGGCGGCCACGATCAACTATGGATCGTTCATCAACGTTGCGCTCGACTTCATCATCATCGCGTTTGTGATTTTCCAAATCGTCAAGGCCGTGAACCGGATGAAGGCCGCGCCGGCGCCGCCGGACCCGACGACGAAGGACTGCCCGCACTGCTTGATGTCGATTCCGCTCAAGGCGTCGCGCTGCGGACACTGCACGCAGGCGGTCGCGGCGTAGATCGATACACGTTTGCGGTGCGCGGGGCAGAGGTGCCCGCGTGCCGCGGCGTGTGCGCTCGAGCCACAGCACGAAGCGTGCGTCGCGGATCGCACGGACCGCGACGACACATGGGTGATAGACGCCCGTCGCCGCAAACGACGTGACACGTCGCTTGAATTTCCGCGCTTCCGCAGCGCACCGTGCGCCGGTACTCTTCGGTGCGTATGGATGCGCCTGCCCAGTGGCCGCTCGAGGTCGCGCGATTGGTCGCCGTGCTCCGCTCGCACGGACCG
>CAZEPH010000116.1:0-7706 GCA_964514075.1 uncultured bacterium
AGCCAGAAGAACGCCGCGCTTGCGGCCGTCGCGCCGACGAGTCCCCACAGGAGAATCGCGACCTCCGCATCGGTCTGATAACACTGGAAGAGGCCCGCGACGAGGATCGCCGCGCAGGCGGTCACGCCAGCGACGGCCGCGCCGGCGTGAGCGCGCCGCGCACGCACGTGCAGCCGAACGAACGCCGCCCACACCCACACGAACGCAGCGAACCCGATGGCGCCGCTGCACACCCACACGTTCAACCAGTCGTTGTGCGGGTGCGCGGTCGCCCAGTAGTGCCCGGGCACATGAGAGCGGGCGAACGCCGCGTCCCACTGCCCCGCACCGATGCCCCAGAGGGGATGGTCCCGGATGATCCGCACGCTCGTCTGCCACAAGCGCCACCGTGGACCGATCACGTCGTCCGCGAGCACGCCCATCACGCGCGTGCGAATGGCGGGAGCGAGCAGCGCTGCGCCCGCCGCGAGCACACCCGCCGGCGCGACGATCCGGCGCACGCGCACCGGGAGGGCGGCGCACATGACCACCGCGGCGGCGGCGCACCCGATCCACGCGCTGCGACCGAAACTCCAGACGAGCGCCGATGCGCAGCCGAGCGCCGCGCACGCAAACGAGAGGCGCACACGCACGGATCGCGCGGTCGCGAGGCCTGCACCTGCGACGCAGGTCGCGAGCGCCGCATGCCCCGCCAGCGTGAGATGATGACTGAACGTGCCCGTCGCCATGAAGCCCGCGCCGATGGATTCCAGCGTGCGTCCCAGGAGCATGTCGCGTCCTGTCGCGTGCTGGATGGAGCAATACGCGCCGAGAAGACTCTCCGACACGAGGAGCGCGAGGCACGCGCGGCGTAGCGTGAGACGATCCGCGCACGCCGCGGCGACCACGGGCGCGGCAATCCACGACCACTGATGCGCGGCTTCCCCGAGACCGTCGCGGAATCCCGCAGCCCGGACCGCCGTACCGATCCACACGAGCGCGAAGACTGTCAGCGGGAGCGCGAGCGCACTGTTCCACAGCGGCCACCGCCCGCGCGCGGCGCCGATCGCCCAGGCGATCGTCCCGACACCCAAGGCGACCTCCGCTCCGCTGATGGACCACGGCGACGCCAGTGCGAGCACGATCACGGCTCCGCGCAGAATGCGTTCGTTCACGGGGCGCACCCCGCCCGCACCACCGCCGCGCGCGCTTCCGCGAGGACGAGTGACGCCGGAACCCCGCGAATGCACCGCGGCCGCGTGCAGTGGATGTGCTCCTCGCTGCACTCCGCGCCCGCGAGCGTGCGGTGCTCTGCGCGCCGTGCGTCGAACGGGGGCGTCCACGCAGCCGGATCGTTGGCGCCGAACACGCCGACCGTGGACACGTCCAGCGCAACAGCCAGATGCCGTACGCCGTTGTCGTTTCCGACGAGCAGCGCGCTTCGCGCGAGCACACCCGCGAGCGCGCGCAGGTCGGGCGTCTCCGGCGCGCACACGACGCGTGCGTGCGAGGCGGCGCACACGACCTCCTCCGCATCGCCGCGCTCGCCCGGCCCCCACAGAACGCACACGTGCAGGCCGTCCGCGGCGAGCATGCGCGCCACGTGGGCGAATCGATCGAGCGGCCAGCGCCGGTGCGCACGCCGGCTCGTCGGCGAGACGCACACGAACGGCGGCGTCACGTGCGCCGCGCGCAGCGCGTCGCTCGCCCACTCGCGGCGCGCGAAGCCCGCGGCCAGGCGCGGGCGCTCGTCGCATGGCGCCACACCAACCGGACCGAGCAAACTCTGTCGTGCACGAGCGACGTACGTCGCACCGAGCGGTCGCTCCACCGGGTGCGTGTAAAACGCGCGCCGCACGCGCAGGTCGAATCCCACGCGCGTGCCCGCACCGCTCAGAGCGCACAGCACGGCGCTCGCCGGTGTGCTGATCACGTCGATCGTCGCATCGAGCGCGCTGCGCCGCATCCGCACGATCTGGCGCGCCGCGGTGTGCGGCGCCCGCCATGCGGCACGCGGCACGTCCCACACGTCGTCCACCCACGGGTGATCCAGCAGTGGCTCGTGACACCCCCGATCCACGAGAACGCTGATGCGCGTGTTCGGCCACGCCGCGCGGAGTGCGCCGAGGAGCGGCGTCGTCAACAGCACGTCGCCGATGCGGCGAAACTGCACGACGCAGACGTGCCCCGGGGGCGTCACGCGCACCACTCCGCCACAAGGGACCGCACGGCCTCCACGATCGCCGCCGCCGACGGTCCGGCGGAACCGACCAGCGCGAGGTGATCCGCACCGTAGGCCCACTCTGCCGTCGTCTCTTCGAGGAACACGATCGCCCGCGGAACCCCTGTGGCCGCCGCGAGGTGCGCGGGACCGGCGTCTGCGCCCACGTACACGTCGGACGTCGCGACCAGCGCGGTGAAACGCGCGAGCGATACGACCGGACACACGCGCACAAACGGCTGCGTACGCAAGGCGTCGCGCACGAGAGCGTGTTCCGGTGGATCGCAGGCCAGTGCCACAGCGTATCCCACCGCGTGCAGCGCGGCCGCCGCCTCGCGCCAGCGATCGAGCGGCCAGCGCTTCGCGCCGCGCCCGCCCGTATGCACGAGCACGCGGCGTGCTGTGCGTTCGCCCCACCACGCCTCCGCGGCGCGCCGGTCCGCGTCGCGCACTGCCAGGCGCACGAAGGCGGTCGCACGGTCGCGAGACGCCGGCGGATCGGGGCGGACGCCGAGCGGGGCGAGCAGCGTGCGATACGCCTCCGGCCGCGTCGTGCCCGCGGGAACGGGCACGAGGTGCGACGCGCACGCCGCCTCCTCGCCGCGATCAAACCCGATGCGTACGGGTGCGGCCGTCGCGCGCAGGAGCAGCGCGTCCGTGGTGGAGAAGGCGTGCGTATGCGATGCGTCGATCGCCACGTCGGCGTGTACCGCGCGCAGGCTCCGCACGCGCGCGAGAGCGTACGCCGGATTCCGCCACAACCGCGCGCGGTCCACCCCGATCACGCCGTGGATGGCCGGATCCGCCGTGACGAGACCGCGCAGGGCCTCGGCGCACACGAGCGTCACGTGCGATTGCGGCCAGGTGCGCGCGATCGGATCGAGCAGCGCGGTGATCGTGACGAGGTTCCCGATGCGCGCATCGGTGCGCACGATGGCAATGCGGCGCGGTACCGCAGCGACGGCGGGAGCGGGTGCGGAGCGCGCGGGGAGAAGCGGCGGAGCCAGTACGCGAACGGCGGCGTGTGACACGCGCCGCGGCGTCACGAAGGGCGCCAGCGCGCCCACATCGCACGCAGGGTGAGCGCCGCGACGAGGGCCGCGGTCGTTTGGAACGTCCGGCGCTCGCTGAGGAGCGCGGCGCCGACGTCGCCTGCGTCGCGCGATCCGTCGGCGTAACGCGGCCACCGGACGCCGAAGCGCGGCACGGCCGCGCGATACGCGTCGTATGTCGCGCCGAACAACTCGCGCAACCGTTCTTCCTCCAAGCGCACAATGAACCCGTACTGCAGTCCGAACGCGCACACGACGACGACCAGCGACCAGGGCATCCACGCATTGGCCGCGCACACGAACCCCGCGGTCATCAGAAGATTACCGACGTACAGCGGATTGCGCGTGAAGCCGTACGGCCCACTGGTCACAAGGCGCGGGGCGCCGACCTCACGGGTGCGCGTGGCTGATCCCGCATGCGACACGCCCCACACGCGGAGCGCCTCGCCGGCCAGAACGAGAACGCCGCCGACGAGCGCGCTGCGCCAGGTGACGCGCGCCCCCGCGAGGACGAGCAGGACGAGAGGGATCGGTGTGTAGCCGCGTGCACGAAACAGAGCGCGGGCGACGCTGCGCCACACTTCGCGTGGCTCAGACGGCATGTCGAGACGCCAGCACCGCTCCGACCGTGCGCCACACGATGCGCAGGTCCAGGCCGAGGGACCAGTTCTCGACGTAGTACAGGTCGTAACGCGTGCGCTCGTCGAACGGCGCGTCGCCGCGCAGATCGTGAATCTGCGCCCAACCGGTGAGACCGCTCTTGACGCGGTGCCGGCGGAAGTACTCCGGGATCGCGTCTTCGAGTTCGCGCACGAATGCCGGCCGTTCGGGCCGCGGGCCCACGAGCGACATATCGCCGCGCAGGACGTTCCAGAGCTGCGGGAGTTCGTCGAGAGAGTAGCGGCGTAACCAGCGTCCGAGACGGGTGCGGCGCGGGTCGTCGCGCACCGCGCGGCGCGGGCGGCCGTCGCCCTCGGCGTCCTCGCGCATGGTGCGGAACTTGTACAAGGTGAACGGACGCAGGTCGCGTCCGATGCGCTCCTGCGCGTAGAGGACGGGACGCCCCGCGTCCATCCACACCAGCAGGGCGAGGCACACGAGGACGGGTGCGGCAAGCACGAGCAGCACCGACGACACCGCGAGATCCACCACGCGCTTGAGAGCGATGCGCCACCCCGAGAGCGGAGACTCGCGCAGTCCGATCAACGGCACGCCGTCGAGCATGGTGAGGACGGGTTGCGCCGGCATCCACGCGGACACGTCGGGCACGATCTCCACGTCCACGCCGCGCGCGTGCAGGACGCGGAGCAGGGCGTCCGTGTGCGCGTCGCGGAGCGCGGGCAGCGTGACGAGCAGGTGGTTCAGAGCGTGCGTCTCCGCGAGCGACGCCAGGTCGGCGACGTGTCCCAGCACGGGCACATGCGCGGGAACGGGCGTCTCGTCCGTGACGAGGACGCCCAGGAACGCATGCCCCGGCATCGGGTGACGCGCGATGCGCATTGCGACCTCCACGCCGAGCGGCGTCGCGCCGACCACGGCCAGGCGCGTCCACGCCTCGGTGGTCGCGCGCCGCACGAGCGCGGTCACCGCGCGGCGAAACACGATCACACCGCACGTGCCGAACAGCCACGTGAGCGGCAGCACCACGCGGCTGTAGCTCGTGCCTCGCACGAAGAACGAGACGGCCACGGCGAGCGTCGTCCCGACGAGCGTGCCGCGCACGAGCGGCCACACCTCCAGTGCGCGTGCGCCGCGTGCGTCGTACAACCCGTCGGCGCGGAAGGCGAGCGTCCACATCACGCCGAGAGCGCAGCCCGCGACGGCGTAGGTGTCCAACTCGGGCATGCCTTTTGTCACGGGCACCCACGTCGCGAGCGGTGCGTGGAAGCGCACGGCATAGGCGGTCAGCGTGGCGCAGACCGCGGCCAGCACGTCGAGCGCCCAGTAGAGCGCGCTCATGCGCACGTACCACAAGCTGCGGTCGGTGCGGAGACGCGGCATGCTTACACGTCCGCCGCGGCGCGCACGGGTGAACGCGCGACCCGCGCGATCGCTTCTTCCATGCGCCGGCGGAACACCGCACGCGTGAACGGCGCGACGTGACGCGCGGCCGTTGCGGCATCGATGGAAACGCGATCCACGCGTTGCAGTCCCTCGCAGAGTGCGCGCACCGTCTGCTCTCTCACGTGCACGCCCGTCACGCCGTCCGTCACCGTTTCGAGCGCGCCGCCGCGTCCGTACGCCACGACGGGACACGCGCATGCAATCGATTCGAGCGGCACGAGCCCGAAGTCCTCCTCCCCGGGGAAGACGAGCGCGCGCGCGCGCTGCATCCACGCGACGATCTCGTCATCGCTGGTCCATCCGAGAAACGACACCGTCGGTCCGGCGAGCGCGCGCAGGCGCTTCTCCTCCGGCCCTGTGCCGATGATCACCAACTCGCGGCGCAGGTGATTGGCCGCGAGAACGGCCAAATCGATGCGCTTGTACGGTACGAGCGCCGACACGACGAGGTCGACGTCGTCTCGCCGCGCGTTGGCTGGCGGCGGACGAAAGCGCGCCGTATCGATCCACATGCCGAGCACCTCGGATTCGCGCCCGTAGGTCGCGCGAATCCGGCGTTCCACATTCCGCGAATTCGTGAGGAAGTGCGTGACGCGCGGCGTCGTGGTGACATCCCACATCCGCAGGTACGTGGCCAGGACCGGCATCACGAGCCGCGTGAACGGGCTGGCAACGGTGGCTCCCCAGTAGGCGTCGTACTGATCCCACACGTACCGCATCGGCGTGTGGCAGAAGCACACGTGCACCGCGTCGGATCGCACTCGAGCACCTTTCGCGACGCAGTGGCTCGTCGAGACCACGAGATCGTACGCCGACAGGTCGAAGCGTTCGATCGCGGACGGGAACAGCGCGAGATACGGTTGATGCTTCGTGCGCGCACCCGGCAACGACTGAATGAACGACGTGTGGATCGCGTGCGCCTCGATCGCGGGGCTCACGCGTCCCTGCCGATGAACCAACGTGTAGATCGGTGCGTCCGGGAATATCTCGCACAGCACTTCGAGGCACTTCTCGCCTCCGCGCATCCCCGTCAACCAATCGTGAACCAAAGCGACCCGCATCGTGCGGGATTGTAGCCAGGCCCGGCGAGTGCGACAACACCTCGCCGCGCATTTCGCCTTGAGGCCTCTGAGGAGGGCTGCTAGCCTGCCGCGGATGAGAGGGATCTTCACCTGCCACGCCCTGGGACGTCTGGTGCTCGGTCTGTACGTCCTCTGCGCGGTGACGGGAGGCGGGCGGGCGGAGGCTGCGCCCCGTCGCGTGTATCCGCACTCCGGGACGGCGACGCAGGACACCACGCGTGCCGTCCCCACACTGGAGTCGCCCATCGGCGTGCGGACACTGGCCGGTCTCTCCCCGCAGGACTCCCTCGCCATGCGCACCGAATCCGCCGTGTTGGCGCCGTATCCGGTGATCGTTCCGTCGATGAACCCCCGCGTGCAGGCGTTCGTCACCCGCTACTCCACGCGCGACCGGAAGACCATGGAGCATTGGCTCGAACGCGGGACCAAGTACTTCCCGCTCGTCGCGCGCGTCTTTCAGCAGGAACGTCTTCCGATCGAACTCGCCTGCGTGGCGTTCATCGAGAGCGGATTCAACCTCCACGCACGGTCGTGGGCCAACGCCGTCGGCCCTTGGCAGTTCATCTCGAGCACGGCGAAGCTCTTTGGCCTGCGCATCACGAGCGAGGTGGATGAACGGCGCGACATGGAGAAGTCCACCGTCGCTGCGGCGCGGTACTTCAAGCGGCTCTACGGCATCTTTGGTTCGTGGGAGCTGGTGCTCGCGGCGTACAACGCCGGCGACGGAACGGTGTCGCGCGCCATCAAGCGGCAAGGGACGACGAACTACTGGAACCTCAAACTCCCGCGCGACACGCAGAACTACGTGCCGCAGTTCCATGCGATCTTGCACATCCTGAAAGATCCCGGACGGTTTGGATTCACGGTGCCGGGCTCGCGGCCGCTCATTTCGCGCTCGCTCACCGTGTCGCAGCGCACGAGCCTCTCCGCCGTCGCGCGGCGTTTGAACGTCCCGCTCGCGAACATCGAGGAATTGAACTCGGCGTACCGCACGGGATTCGTGTCTGCCGGGTCCGTCGTGCGCGTGCCGATCGCAACGTCGCCGGCGGACGTTGCCGCACTCGAACGCGGCGACGCACAGCAAGACGACGACACCGCGTCCACTCCGCAACCGGTGCCGGAGTTGCTTCCGCCGAGCACGCCCCTGATCGAAGCGGCTGCCGCACCCGCCGTCGCCGCGCCCTCACCTCCCGCCACGACCGTCGTGCAAAAGGGCGAGTCGATTTGGTCCGTGTCGCGCCGCACGGGGGTCGCGCCGCGCGATCTGCAAGCGTGTGATGTCCGCGGGGAGGCGGACGGCCGACAAGA
>CAZEPH010000117.1:0-7687 GCA_964514075.1 uncultured bacterium
CGCGCGACGTCGTCCATCGAGACGCCGCAGTCCACGATGCGCGCGCGCGTGCGCTCGACGCGCACCGCGTGCAGTCGGCCCCGCGCGCTGAAGTACTCGACGAGCACGTCGTCGTCGCGAAGCGCCGCCTGCACGGCGTCGAGCGACACACGCGCCTCGTCTCCGCGCGTGCGGTGCGAACGGCGGGCGGATTCCTCTTCGCGCATGCGCCGGTGCAGCGCCGCGACCTCGCGCTCGCATCGCGCAACCTCGCGCGCGGCGGCATCGGCCCGCGCGCGGTCGCCCGCCACTTCCTGACGCGCGACGAACCAGCTGAGCCTGCGTGTGGCCTCCGCGAGCTGTCGCGCGCGGCGCGTCGGCGCTTTCGGCGAGACGCCGTCCAACACGTCGCCGAGCGCACGCGCCTTCGCCCCTTCCACGACGTCGAACACCCGCGCGGTCACGCGATCCGTTCGCGGTGCGGCGTCCAGGTACAGTGCGACGGCGCGTTCCGACACCTCCGCGCGGAAGCCGGCGAGCGCGATCTTGTGCTCCTCGCCGGCCAGCGACACGCGCACCGTTTCGGCCGCGTCCGCGGCCTTGCGATACGCGCGCAGCGCACCGCGGCGATCCCCGCTCGACTCCGCGATGCGCCCGTCCAAGAACGCACGCTCGAAGCGCCCCAGCTGATCGCGCGGCGGCGCCTGAGAGCGGAGGAGCCGCCGCGCATCCGCGGTGCGTCCGGCGAGCAGCTCGATCTCCGCGCGCGTGAAACGTGCACGATCCGCGCGATCCGACAAGCCCGCGCGGCGCAGCGCGTCCTCCGCCTCGCGTGCAAGGCGGCGCGCACTGGTCCACCGCCGCGCGTCCGCCCACGCCCGTGCGATGTGCACGTCGATCGCCGCGAGGCGCACCGTGTTGCCTTCGTGTGCGAAGAACCGCCGCGCCGCAAGCAACTGCGCGCGTCCCTCGGCGACCGCGCCCTCGCGCAAGAGCGCGATGCCGAGCGAGTTCAGCGCAAGGGCCGCGTCGTACCGCATGCCGGAGGCCTCACAATGCGCGAGCGCCGCGCGCGCGTGGGTCTCCGCCTCCGCGCTCATGTTCAAACGGAGGTAGATCTCCGCGCGGGTCGCGTCCGCAATCGCGGCGAGGCTCTTGTCCTCCTCCTCGAACACGGACCCCGCGCGCGACAGAGAGCCCAACGCTTCTTGGAAACGCGACTGCATGAAGAACACCGTGGCGAGATCGAACTCCCCTTGCGCGGCGAGCGAGCGCCATCCTTGCTCGCGCGCGCGCGCGATGGCGGACGCGAGCAGCGCTTCCGCCCGCCCCATCTCATCCAGGTTCGTGTAGATCACGCCCTCGTTCATCTCGAGACCGACCACCAGTTCGTCGCGACCGCTGACGGCGCCGAGATGCGTGCGCGCGCGCCGGTAATACGCGAGCGCGTCGCGATAGCGGTCCATCTGGTAGTGGAGGTTGCCCAGGTTCATGTACAAGCGGCCGAGATACGCGCTCTCGCCGTGACGCCGCAGGATGCGCTCGGCGCGGCGCGCGGCGCGCAACGCCTCGTCGTAGCGCGCGAGGTACATGAGTGTCGGGATCTCGCCCACCGTCGCGCGCGCTTCCTCCACGCTGTCGCCCTGCTCGGCGTACAGGCGGATCGTCTCGCGGTACGTTTCGAGCGCTTCGGTGTAGCGCCCGAGGAAGAGCAGCGCTTCGGCGCGTGCGCGGCCCGCCACGGCGCGCGCGCGCTGATCGGGGACCAGCGGTTCGAGGCGATGCATCACGGTGGCGAGCGAGAGCGCGCGGCGTGCGTCCACGCGCACGAGGCGCTCCACCTCCAGCTTGAGCGCGTCGAGCAACGCCATGTCCGCCTGCGCACGCCCTTCGTCGACGGCCGCGCGGACGCCGCGCTCATCGAGTGCACGGAGCACACGATCGGCGCGGCGGCGTGTGAGTGTCGGGGTGGGCGGGGAAGTCATGTCATCCCATGGGCGGTTAGGCGAGGTCGATTCCCGGCAGTGTGATGGGTCCGTCCATGGTTTCCACGATCAAGGCATAGCGTCCGGGCTGCACGTTTGCGAACGCGAACTCGCCCGTGGTTTGACTCTCCGCGGTGCGGGCGCGGCCCTTCTCCGGCTTGAGCGTGACCGGCAGCGAACCGGTGGCGCCCGTCATGAGCAGTACCTGTCCCATGAGCTCGTACGACGTGCGATCCGCCGCGCGCTCGACGCGCACCGTGAAGCGGTCATCATCCGATTCGAAGATCAGGTGACGAACGGGCGCGACGGCCGAACCCCGCGTCCCAGCAAGGGCCGGGGCCGCCCCCGAATCCACCAGGAGAGCGGCGACGCGTCCGATCACGTCCGACAGCTTCTCCACAACCTTGCGGCCCGCCTCACGCCGGCGCTCGGCCGCGATCATCGAGAGGGCGGCGCGCTTGAGGGCGCGGGGTGCGGGCTCCAAACGGTCTTGCGCGAGAGACCGCAGTACCGGCCGCAGCCGGGCGGATGCGGTGTCGCAGTCAACGCAGCCGGAGGCCAGGTGCGTGCTCACAGCGGGGCTCACGTCTCGTCCATCCAGAGAGGAGAGCAATTCGTCCAGCGTCGGGTGCTGCGTCATCATGGTCGTGTCCTGATCCCTGTCCGCAGGTCAGACTGCCGTGGGGAGTTGCACCGAAGAGTAGCCTGTGCGGGGGTGCGTGATACATCCCCTCGCGGTGGGTTCGGCGCGGTCAGTCCGGCTCGGCCCAGCCGCCGTCCTCGAGGGAGGTGCGCAGCGCGTCCAGGCATCGTGCACGCGTGGGCCCGATCGACCCGATCGGGATACCCGTTTCCGCGGAAATCGTCTCGTAGTCGGCGGGGGGTTCGCGCAGGTAGAGCGCGCGAATCAGGTCCTGGCACCGCTCGCGCAGCGTCGCGAGAGCGTCCTGCACGTGTTGCGCGCGCTCGAGCGAGTTCAGCACGTCGTCGGAGAGCGCATCCGGGTCTGCGCCGTCCGGGAGGCCGTCGCCTTCCTCCACCTCGCGCGCGCGCTTGCGAAAGAACGTGAGCGTTTGCCGTCGCGCGACACCGGCGATCCACGACACGAGACGATCCGGTTCGCGCACGGTGCGGAGGCCCTGATAGATCGCCAGCACCGTCGTTTGAAAGATCTCTTCGGCGTCGGAGCGCGACGCGCCCGTCCGGAGCGCGACCGAATAGACCAAGTCCCCGTATCGATCCAACAACTCCGCCCACGCCACTTCCTCGCCCGCGATGCAGCGGTCGAGCAACTCGCGCACATCAACCGGCGTGGCGCGTGATGTGGATCGAGGCATGCAGTCTCCAGCGGACATCGTCAGGGCGGCGGGATGCTAGCAGGCGTTGGGCTCTGCCGCAAACGCGCCGATAGAGAGAGTATGACCTCTAATGTATCGCACACGTCGCACCGCACGTGTGGCGTGCATCGCGCACGCATCGTGCAGATCAGCATTGCATTCTCGCTGTCGTGCGCCGTGAATGCGTTCGGCGGCGTCTCCGACGGGGAACGTGCACGCGTCAATCGCGACGCGCGGCCCGGCTCGGCGGCCGTGAGCGATGCGAATCGCGAGGAAAACACGCGACTCCGCGCCGGCGAAAGGTGCAAGACGGACCAGGAGCAGTCTCTTCTCCGCGCCGGTCTGGCCGCGGCCCTCGCACGGAGTGACATCGAGAACGCGCGTCAGTTCGAACGCGCGCTCGGCGACGCGGCCGGCACGCACACCACGCCGCACGGTCCGCTTGCGCCGAATGCGGACAGCGTCAACCTGACGTTGTACGTGACGCCCGGGTGGAGCAAGGACGTCGTCGTGCGCAGTGACACGCTGCCGCCCAACGTGGCCGTGCTCGTGCCGGACACGCTTGCGAGCGGGTCGCTCACGACGTACTTCAACATCGGCGGAACGAACGTGGGGAATCTCGCCACGCCGAACGGATTCACCGATTCACTCCTCGTGGACGGGATCTACATGCAAACAACGGCGTGGCCCGCGTGGAGCGCCGGGAACGTGGGTTTGCTGCGCAACCAGGGGCCGTACTCCGTCCGCGGCGGACGCCACACCGTGTCCGTGGTGCGCGACGCGAAGAAAGACGTCGCGGAGAGCAACGAAACGGACAACCGCACCGACGTGCAATACGTGTGGGCGCCGACGCAACTTGCGCCGAAGACACCGACGCTGCGTCCGCATCCGCCGGCGCGCGGTTTTCAAGCGTTCCCCAACTGCGATGGGTTCCAGATCCTCGCAGGCTGGTGGGCGGTGGTCGCGACCGCGCCCACCACGTCCGGCGACGACGTGGACGTCGCCCTCTGCACCGACTATTCGGGCGCGACCGACGGCTTCTCGAATATCGCCACGATTTCGCAAACAAGCGCGGGGCTCACGGACATCACGTTCGTGAACGGCAACGAAGGCGGGTACGGGATCATCTCGTATCCCGCCGTCACGACCGCGCCCGCGAGCGGTCCCGCGTACTACGTCGAGTCCGTGTCTGCGGACACCACCTTCACCGCGGGACACTTCGGCCCGTATTCGTTCGGGGCGAATGCACTCGTGCGCTTCTACGAGTTGGACCTCGCCGCCGGGTCGTGGGCGGTGCGCGTCGACAACAAGGGCGCAACGAACCTGGACATCGCGCTCGTCGGTCCGGGGCAGATCTACTGGAAGAAGATCGACGCGCTCGGATTGTCCACCGTGGGCGCGGCGGGCGCCGACGAATCGCTGTACGTAACGGTGCCGACGCGGGCGTTCTACGGGCTGGCCGTGTTCAAGCACGGCGCGGCCGACGTTCCGAACACCGCGCTGTACGACATCTACCTCGACATGACGGCGCCGGTGGTCACGTCGCTCATCGCGTCGCCTCCGAGCTGGTCGAAGACCAACGCGTTCTCGTTCACGTGGGCCGCGACCGATCCCGAGACCGGCGTGCGGTACAGCGCGTACAAGACGACTGGCTCCGATACGAAGACAACGGCGTTCACCGTGTCCAACATCACCGCCGCGGCCGAAGGCGTGAACACGTTCTCCGTGAAGTGCGCGAATGCCGCCTCCGGCGTGAGCGGGTACACGAACGTCTCGTACTATTTCGACCCGACCGCGCCGTCGTCGTCGGTGACGTCGCTGCCGCCCGAGGCAATGTGGAGCAACCCGCTCACCGTGAATTGGAACGGAACGGACGCGGCGAGCGGCGTGCTCTCGTACGACGTGCAGTACAAGCTGCTCCCCAGCGGCACCTGGACGGACTGGCGGACGTCGACACCGGCGAAGTCCGCGCCGTTCGGTCCCACGTCGCCCGTCGTCCTGGTGGACGGAGACGCATATGCGTTTCGCTCGCGCGCACGCGACGTGGCCGGCAACGTGGAAGCGTGGCCCACGAGCGATTCGCTGGGCGACGGCGCCGTGTTGTTTACGACCGTGTCCGCACCGCCGGACGAGCGCCAGCCGGATCCCGTCGTGGACGCCCCGTCGTTTGCGCTCGCGGCTCCGTGGCCGTCCCCGGCGCGGTCGTCGGTGACCGTGGACTACTCGCTAGATCGGTCGTCGTTCGTGAGCGTGGACGTGCTCGATGCGGCCGGTCGCGTGGTGCGCTCGCTGGTGCGCAACCCGCGCGCCGAGGCGGGCGCGGCGCGCGTGCGGTGGGATTTGCGCGACGCTGGGGGGCGAGATGTGCCGGCGGGGGTGTACACGGTGCGCGTGAGCGCGGCGGATGCGCGTCGTGTCACGGCCCGCGCGGTCGTCGTGCGATAGCGCACGGCGCGCGCGCGTCTACGACATCTGCACGCCGCCGTTCGCGTTGACGATCTCGCCCGTTACATACGACGCGGCAGGCGAGCACAGGAAGGCAATCACGGCCGCGATTTCCTCCGGCTCCGCGACGCGTCGCAGCGGAATCGTCGCCGCGATCTCCGCCTCGCGCTCCGCGAAAGCGGCCGCGTTCATGTCCGTGCGCGTGTAGCCGGGCGACACGGCGTTCACGGTCACGCCGCTCGGACCCAACTCACGCGCGAGCGATCGCGTGAGCCCGATCAACCCCGCTTTGCTTGCGGCGTACTGCGCGCCGCGATCCGATCCGGCCATCGCGCGCAGCGAGCACACGTTCACGATGCGGCCGGCGCCGCACGCCACGAGGTCGGCGAGCGCCGCCTGCGTCACGAAGAACGCCGACGAGAGATTCACGCGCACACCGTCGTCCCACTGCGCGCGCGTCATCTCGCCGAACGCGGCGCGCTGCGACATGCCCGCGTTGTTCACGACGACCCGCACGGGGCCGAACGCCGCTCGCGCGCCCGCGACAAGACGCGCGGCCTCGTCCGCATCGCTTACGTCCGCGCGAAACGCCGCGGCTCGCCCGCCGCCGGAGGCGATCGACGCGACGACGGACTCTGCGGCGCGCGCGTTCTCCACGTAGTTCACCGCCACCGCATGCCCGTCGCGCGCCAGCGCACGTGCGACCGCCGCGCCGATCCCGCGCGAACTCCCCGTCACAATCGCCGTCATTCCACCCTCGCCTCGTGTACACTGCGCCCTTGTGATCGCGACACACACCGACTCGCCGCCGAGCATTCCGTTTCTCGGTCTGTCCACTTTGTGGATTCAGATCACGGGATTCCTGTGCAATCTCGAATGCACACATTGCTTGGTGAGCGCGTCGCCGCGCAACCATGCGTTGCAGCACATCACGCTGGAGAACGTGCGCCGGCACGTGTCTGACGCGGAGTCGCTCGGCGTGCGTGACATCTACCTCACGGGTGGCGAGCCGTTTCTCCACGCGCACATCGTCGACGTGCTGGACGCATGCCTCGCTGCCGCACCAACCACAGTGCTGACGAACGGCACGCTCATCACAGATCGCCTCGCGGACGAACTCGCCGCACTCTCGGCACGCGCGCGCTATACGCTGGAGTTACGGGTGAGCCTGGATGCGCCCACCGCCGCGGACAACGATCGCGTGCGCGGTGCGGGGTCCTTCGACAAAGCCGTGCGTGCGATGCAGCGGCTGGACGCGCGCGGCCTGCCGCCGATTCTCACGGCGACGGAGTTCTGTCTCACGCCGTCGACCGGCGAGTCGGGCGCGTACGCGCAGTTGCGCGATGTGCTGCGCGCGGCGGGTATCCGACGCCCGCGCATCAAGATCCTCCCCGTCTTCGCGACGGGACAGCTGGAAGGGTCCCGTGCAGAGGAGCCGCTCACACGAGACATGCTGAACGGCTACGATGTCTCGCAGCTGCAGTGCAGCGACGCGCGCGTCGTGACCTCCTCGGGCATCGACGTGTGCCCGATCCTCGTGAACAAGCCGGAAGGACGTGTGCAGGCGCGGTCGTTGCGCGACGCGGTACGCGAACCGGTGACGCTGGGTCATCACGCCTGCCGCACGTGCTACGTACGCGGCGCGACGTGCCGGAACTACTAGGAGACGAGATGCGACACTTTCTCGTGCTGTGCACTCTGGTGTGCGCGCTTGCGCGGGCGTCATCCGCGCAGGATCGCCCCGCCAACGCAGCGCCGCCCGCCTCTCCGGATGCGAACGCCGTGCGCGTGACCGGCGGCGCGTGGGTGCAGTGGTATCAACCCGTCGGCATGCTTGCGGCCGGCGACCCGCGGTCGCGCCTGGACCTGCACTACGCGTACGTCACCGCGGAGAAGACGTCGCCGTGGGGCGGCGTGTACGTGGATGCGCGCGCGCGCGAC